>CANCCF010000001.1 GCA_947374485.1 Comamonadaceae bacterium
CGTGGTGGAGATCACGCGGCTATGGACCTTCAGTAGCGGCTTGCGCCTGACCAAGACCAACCGCTAAGAAAGAACCCGGCGCACTGCAGAACCCAAAGCGTCGGGGGCACAGTTCAGCCCGCCAGCCCCACGTACACCTCTTGCACGTCGTCGTGCGCATCGATGGCGGCCAAAAAGGCCTCCACCTCTTCCAGCGCTTCGGCGCTCAAGCTGGCGGGGTCCACCGGGTTTTTGGGCTTGTAACCGAGCTTCATGGACAGCACGTTGAAGCCCTGTGCGGGCAGCGCGCGGCTGACCAGGTCGAGGTCGGCAGGGGCGGTGAGGAACAGGGTGTTGCCCGCGTCTTCACCGGGCTCCAGGTCTTCGGCACCGGCTTCAATCGCGGCGGTTTCGGCGTCCGCGCCGGGGCTGGCCGGGGCGGCCTCGATCATGCCCAGGTGGTCAAAGTCCCAGGCCACCGAGCCGCTGGTGCCGAGCTGGCCCCGGCGAAACAGCACGCGCATTTCGGGCGCGGTGCGCTTGACGTTGTCGGTCAGGCATTCGACCATCACGGCCACCTGGTGCGGGGCATAGCCCTCGTACATCACACGCTCGTACTGGGTGGCGTCGTCGCCCGTGCCGGAGCCCTTTTTCAGGGCCCGGTCCAGCGTGTCCTTGGGCATGGAGACCTTGCGGGCCTGCTCCACCACCAGGCGCAGGCGCGCGTTGCTGGCGGGGTCGGCGCCATTGCGAGCGGCCACGGTGATTTCTTTCACCAGCTTGGTGAACATCTTGCCTCTGGCGTTGGCTGCCAGATCCTTACCCTTTGCTTTCCACTGCGCGCCCATGACGGATATTCCTTGTGTGATTGAAGACGCCCGTTGGCGCCTGGAGGTGGTGGGATTCTAAGACGCCGGGCGCGCGCCACCGGCCGCTGTGCGCAGGGAGCCCAGCGCAATCAGCGCGGCCACGGCTTGGAAGCCGATGATGGTCAGCACCGAGCCACGCCAGCCCCAAGCCTCAAAAGCCAGCCCGGCCAGCCAGGCACCGGCCGCACCGCCCGCGTAGTAGGCCAGGTAGTAGATGCCGGTGGCCAGCGAGCGGCCCTCGGTGACGGTGTCGGCAATGTGGCCAATGGTGGCCGACTGGCAAATGAACACGCCACAAGACCCAAGGGCCAGGCCCGCAATCACCGCGGCCAGTGCGGGCAGCAAGGTCAGCAGCAGGCCGACCACCGACACCGCCAGGGCGCACAGCACCGAGCGCAAGAACCCGTGGCGCACGATGAATCGCCCGGCCAGCGGCGTGACCACCACGCCCAGCAAATACACCGCAAACACATTGGCCAAACCGGCGCTGCCCAGCTGAAAAGGCGGCGCGGCCAGGTAGAGGTTGACGTAGGTAAAGCTGCCCACCAAGGAGAACAGCACGCAAAAGCCCATCGCGCAAATGGCCACAAAGCGCCGGTTGCGCAGGTGGGAGGCCAGCGTCTGCAGGGCGGCGCGGATGTTGCGGTTGGCCACAAAATGGCGCGAGGCGGGCAGAGCGCGCAACACCCACACGGCGCCCAGCAGGTTGAGCGCGGCCAGCGCCAGGTAGGCCGCGCGCCAGCCCCACACGTCGCTGATATGGCCGGTGAGAAAGCGCCCACTAAAGCCCCCCATGACCGTGCCGCCCACATAGGCGCTGGTCATGCGCGCCACACCACCACCCCGGAACTCTTCCGACAGATAGGCAATCAGCACCACCACAATGCCGGGCACGGCCAGCCCCTGCACAAAGCGCAGCAGCACGATGGTGTGCAGGCTGTGGGCAAAGGCCAGCAAGGCGGTGGGCACGGTCAGGGCAAAGAGCGCGCTGCACAGGATGCGCTTGCGCCCCAACGCGTCCGAGAGCATGCCCATGAAGGGCGACACCAGCGCAACCGCCAGCACCGTGGCACCCACGGTGGCGCCAGCCTGCACGGGCGTGGCCGCGAATTCGCGCATGACCAGGGGCAGCACGGCCTGCATGGCATACACGTTCAAAAAGGCAAAGAAGCCAATGACCCAGACCACCGGGCGCGAGGCTTGAATGCCGTCACCTTGCAGCAGCAGGCGCAACAGGCGCCAGTGGGCTGCCAAAGGCGCGAACGGGGAAGGTGGGGAATGGGACATGCGGGGCCCTGATGCTAACGCGCCGGGCAGACCCGCCACGCCAATACCGATGGCGACACTGGCAATAATCAAGGCCACATTTGTAAGGCGTCTATGGTCCGGTTGATGTCAATGCGGGTGTTTCAAAAGGTCATAGACGGGGGGGGCTTTGCCGCGGCCGCGCGCGCTGGACATCGAGGTGGCCGCGCACCAAGTGCCGCCTGGGCTGCAACCAACCCTTCAAGCCCGAAGAACTGGCAGGCCACGACGTGCTGCGCCTCAAGACCGCCGGCAGCCACCCGCAACTGTGGCGCCTGTTGAATGCGGATCAGGGCGATGCACCCGTGGATGTGGCGGTCCAGCCCGGCCTGTGGGTGAACCACAGCGACACGCTGCTGCGCGCCAGAGCCTGTACGCCGCCCTGCCCAGCCGACAGTTCCTGCCGGAGCGCAGCCGCGTGTTTCTGGAGTATTTGACCGAGCAGACGCGCCTGCAGGTGCAGGCGGCGACAATGGCTTGCAATGCGTGTTAGCGCTTACGCCGCCTTGCTGTGGGCGAGCTCCATCGGAAACGCGCCGGTGGCAGCCGCATCAAGCACCACAATCTCAACCGCCGTGCCATCGGCCGCATACGAAACATGCGTATTCCAGTCCTGCGACACCTCACGGGTAACGGGCTTGTCGGACAGCCGGATCACCAGGATGTCGTCTTCGTCGTAATACGTCGTTCGCATGGTCTAGTCCTCCGGCGTGAAATCATGCAGCACGGTCTTCACAATAACAGCGTTTTCCAAAACCAGTACAGCGCAAATCAGGTTGTCGATACGGCCAGTTAATGGCTTATAGGCCCACAGATGGCTGGCATCTTTGAACCGCGTCCCGCCTGTATCAATCACTTCCAGCAGTTCAGCGTCCGATACGCGGCGCTCGACCATGCGGATAACCGCATGGCGAGACAGAACGACGGGGCGACTGAAACGTTTGCTGTACATGGGGCATTGTATTTTTGCGCTGCAAAGTGGGCGTGACTTAAACCGCCTCCGGCATGCCACTGCCCAGCGAGCGCGTGATCGCCAGGCCAATGCGTGTGGCCTCCAGCGCGTCCGAGAGCGTCAGGGTCAGCGGGCTCTCACCACGGCAGGCGGCCACAAAGGCTTTCATCTCGGCGGCAAAGGCCGATTCAAAGCGCTCGTAGAAGTCTTTTAAAACGGCATGGCGCACGCCGTGCTGGTCGCTTGTGACGACGCGGTTGGCCGCGGCGTGTTCGCCGACCAGCAGCTTGCCTGCGGTGCCAATGACTTCGGTGCTGGTCTCATGGCCGTGGGCCATGGTGCGCGAGGCGTAGAGCACGGCTTTGGCGCCGCCTTCAAACTCCACCACCGCCAGCCCATTGTCCACATCACCGCAGGCGGCCAGTCCCGGGTGCAGGGCGATGGTGCCGGTGGCAAAGGCGCGCAGGGCTTTGGGGCGGCCCAGCATCCAGCGCGCCAGGTCGATGTCGTGCACGCTGCAGTCCATGAAAATGCCGCCCGAACTGGGGGCGAACTTCACAAAAAAGCCTTCGGGGTCGTTCTGGTCGCAGGTCTGTGAGCGCACCAGGAAGGGCTTGCCGATTTCGCCCGCCGCCACCGCGGCTTGGGCCGCCAAGTAGCTCGGGTCAAAGCGGCGCACAAAGCCCACCATGGCCACCAGGGCGGGGTGTTGTTCGGCCTCGGCCAGCACGCGCTCGCAGTCGGGCACGTTCAGGGCCAGGGGCTTTTCCACAAACACGTGCTTGCCCGCCTTCAAGGCGGCAATGGTCTGGTCGGCATGCAGGTTGGTCGGAGTGACCAACACCACGGCGTCTACGTTGTCGTCCTGCAGCAGGCTGTCCAGATCGTTGTAAATGCTGGCCACGCCCAACTGGTCGCGAGCCAAAGCACGCTCGGCTTCCACCGGGCTGCAGGCCGCCACCAGTTTGCAGTGGGGCGTGTGGAAGGCCAGGGCGGCGGCGTGGCGCTGGCCCAGGCGGCCCAGCCCCGCAATGCCGACACGCAGTGCCGGTGTGGGGGTTGCCTGCATGCTCAGAACACCACCGGCTGGCCGCTGTTGGCGCTCAGCGTGGCCGCATCGGCCAGCTTCTGTGCAGCCACACCATCGGCCACGGTGGTCTTGAAGGCCGCGCCCGTCTGCAGGCAGGCAAAGAAGTGTTCGATTTCCAGGCGGTAGGCGGCGGCGTAACGCTGCAGGAAGAAAGCCTCGGGCTTGTCGGCGCTGATGCCGTTCGCATTCCAGGCCACCACTTCGGTGGGCGTGTGGTTGCCGCATTGCAGGAGGCCGGTGGAGCCCAGCACCTCAAAGCGCTGGTCGTAGCCATAGGCGGCGCGGCGCGTGGTGTTGATCTGGCACAGGCGGCCCTTCTTCGTGCGGATGGTCACAGCCGTGCTGTCAAAGTCGCCCAGGCCCTTGATGGCGGGGTCGGTCAGGACGGAGGCGGTGGCGCTCAGCCACTCGGCTTCGTCGCCGTCGCTGCACAGGATCCAGCGGAACACGTCGAGGTCGTGGATCAGCATGTCGCGGAAGATGCCGCCGGAGGCCTTGATGTACTCGGCCGGCGGGGCACCGGGGTCGCGGCTGGTGATGATCAACATTTCGGGGTTGCCGATTTCACCTGCAGCCAAACGGCTGCTGGCGTTGTTGAAGGTGGGATCAAAGCGGCGCTGGAAGCCGATCATGCAGGACACGCCCGCAGCCTTCACGGCTTCGCCGCAGGCAATGGCGCGCGGCACCGACAGGTCCACCGGCTTCTCACAGAAGATGTGCTTGCCCGCAGCAGCCGCGCGGGTGATGAGGTCGGAGTGGGTGTCAGTGGACGAGCAGATGGCCACCGCGTCCACGCTCTTGTCGGCCAGCACGGCCTCAATGGTGGAGACCTCGGCGCCTACTTTTTGCGCCAGGTCGGCCGCCGCTGCGGGCACCGGGTCGCACACGTATTTGAGCTTGACGCCGGAGAGGGCCGCCAGGTTGGAAGCGTGAATGCGACCGATGCGGCCAGCGCCAAATACTGCAACATTTTTCATGGGGAATCCTCAAGTCTCGGGGGTTTGTTCGGGTGGGTATTTTGCGCGCCAGACAGCTGGCGACCCAGCGACTATAGGGGCAGTTGCACGAAATGAAAAGAATTTTCCAACATTTTTTACATTTGAATTCGGTTTCAATTAGACTGGGCACAAGTGATCTGTTTTGATCAAGAAAAAGGCTGCTCCCGGGGCCGGTTTTTCATACAGTTGCGGCCTGTTCCAACCCGATTCCCCTTTCCACCGGAGACACCCCATGGCCCCCACGATCCAGTTTTCCATCAACCGCATCAGCGCCCCCCGCATCGGCTTTGAGGCCTTCTGCGCCATGAGCAAAGCCCTGGGCGTGCATGCGATTGAAATCCGCAACGACCTGGCCGGTGTGGAAATGGTGGACGGCACCCCGGGCAAGGACATTGGCGCCGTGGCCAAAGCGCATGGCCTGACCATCCGCTCCATCAACGCCCTGCAGCGCTTTGAGCAGTTTGACGCCACCCGCGCGGCCGAAGCCCGCGACATGATTGCCTACGCCGTGGCCTGCGGTGCCGAAGCCCTGGTGCTGTGCCCCACCAACAGCCTGCGCGATGCGCGCTCCCCCGAGCAGCGCCACACCGACCTGGTCCATGCCCTCACCCAATTGAAGCCCATGCTGGACGCCGCGGGCCTGATCGGCCTGATCGAGCCGCTGGGCTTTGAGGAGTGCGCCGTGCGCCGCAAGTCGCAGGCCGTGCGCGCCATCAACGAGCTCGGCGACAGCAGCACGTACCAGCTGGTGCACGACACCTTCCACCACCACCTGGCCGGCGAAGGCCTGTTCTTCCCGGAGCACACGGGCCTGGTGCACATCTCGGGTGTGGAAGACACGGCCCTGGCCGCCTCGCACATGCGCGACAGCCACCGCGTGCTGGTGGGCGCGGCCGACCGCCTGGGCAACGCCGAGCAGCTCGCCACCCTGTTCAACGCGGGCTACACCGGCTTTGCCTCCTTCGAGCCCTTTGCCGAAGAAATTGCCGCGGCCACCGACATCGCAGAGCGCCTGGCCTCCAGCATGGCGTACTTGCAGGGCGCCGTGGCAGCGGTGACACAGGACGAGGCCCTGCCGGCCTGATGGACCCTTTTCAAATTTGGCACCCCCCACGCGCCGTAAAAGCACGCCCCGGCTGATTGACATCGCCGAGGCCGCAGGCGTGGGCATTGCCACCGTCAACCGGGTGCTCAACGACTCCGGCAAGGCCTCGGCGTCTACGCGCGAAAGGGTGATTGCCGCTGCACGCCAGCTTGGCGCCCGGCGCCTGATGCCCGAGGTACACCGGGGCCTGACGCGCTTTGATTTTGTCTTTGCGCGCAGCCAGACCCCGTTCTTCCAGCGCCTGGAGCTGGCCCTCAAACGCCAGATGCAGCTGCTGGACCGGCGCATTGCGGTGCACTGGCACGACTTCGACCCAGCCGACGAAAACAAAATAGCCGCCTTCATCAAAAAGCCGCCGCACCGGCGCAACGGCCTGATCGTGGTGGTGCATGACACGCCGCTCTTGCGCGAGGCGGTGCAAAGCGTCATCAAACAGGGCGTGCCGGTGGTCACGCTGATGAGTGACCTGAGCGATGTGGGCAGCCTGCACTACGCGGGCATCAACAACCTGCAGGCCGGGCGCAGTGCCGGGTATTTTCTGGGGCGCCTGTGCCCCGGCATCGCGGGCACAGGCGGGCGCGTGCTGGTGCTGAGCAACGACCTGTCCTTTCGCGCCCACCGCGACCGCAGCAACGGTTTTTTGCAGGCACTGGCGCAGCGTTTTGCGCACCTGGACTGCCTGCCGGTGGTGCAGGTGCACGACGACTCCGATTGGGCCTTTGCCGCCGTGGACAGTGCCCTGCGCGTAGAAAACGCAGCACCTTTGCTCGGCATTTACAACAGCGGCGCTGCGTCCCAAGGCATTGCAGCGGCCCTGCACAAACACGGGCATAGCGCGGTGTGGGTGGGCCATGAGCTGACCGATGAACACCGCAGCCTGCTGGTCAGCGGCCAGATGGACCTCATCATCGACCAGGATCCGGATGGCCAGATTCTCTCGGGCATGCAGCACCTGCTGCACGCCAACAAATGGCTGGACCAGACGCCGCAAAACAGACCCACCGAGTTCCGCCTGTACTGCGCGGAGAACATCACGCACCAGGCGTATTTGCCAGCAGTGGAATAAGACTTTTAAGTGGTGGGTTTATAGGGAAGTTCGAGCGTGTAGGCGAGCGCAATAAACAGGCTTTGCGCCAGCCCCATGGTGCTGGAAAGCGAGCGAAAGCCGAGCGTGGAGTTGTCTTGCACCACCAGCGTCACATGGGCCAGCTTGGCCAGCGGGCTCATGCGGCTGTCGGAAATGGCCACCAGTTTCGCGCCGCGCTCCACCGCTGCCTTGGCCACCGCAATGGTTTCCTCGGCGTAAGGAGAGAATGAAATAGCCAGCATCACATCGCCCTTGCGCACCGAACGCATCTGGCCCTGGTGCATGCTGCCCAGGCCCGAGACCAGGCAGATGCGCTTTTCGGTGTGCTGCAGGGCATAGTCGAGGTAGGCGGCAATCGGGAAGGAGCGGCGCGAGGCGGCCACCCAGATGCAGTCGGCGTCAAGCAGCAGGTCCACCGCCTTCTTGAAGGCGCCTGCGTCCAGGCTGCTCTCCAACTCATGCATGCCCGCCACGCTGCCCGCCAGAAATTCCTTGGCAATGTCCACGCTGGAGAGCGTGTTGGAGCCGGACTCGATCAGGTCGCGGATGCGCGCCTTGTAGTTGCGGCTGGGGGCCAGCTGGCGCGAGAGGTTGTCGCGGAAGATGGCCTGCAACTCGCTGAAGCCCGAGAAGCCGAAGTGCTTGGCAAAACGCACCACCGCCGAGGGCTGCACGCCGCACTGGCGCGCCAGCTCCTGGATGCCTTCTATGCCCACGTGGTCGCGGTTTTTTTCGATGTGCAGGGCAATCACCTTGAGCTGTTTGCTCAGGTGTTCGTACTCGCCGGAAATGCGCTTGATGGTTTGGTCGGCCGTAGGGCGCGAAGGGGTCGCAGTTGCCATGGTTTTTGCCGGAAATATTTTTCTTTATCTCTTGAAGTATGAAAAATCGTTTGCGTTTAGGCAAGCACTTTTTTAGAATGCCGAAGACTCTTCATTCGACAACATAGTATGCACTCCTCCCGGGCCCCCTCCATTCTCATTGCCGGTGCGGGCCATTGCGGCGGCCGCACGGTGCAGGCGCTGCGGGAATACGGTTTTGCAGGACGCATTGACCTGGTGGGCGACGAGCCAGGCCTGCCCTACGAGCGCCCGCCCCTTTCGAAGGACGCGCTCACTGGTGAGCGCACGCATGCGTCCCTCGACCTGATGGACGCCGAGGCCCTGCAGGCGCTGGACGTGCAGCGCCACCTGGCGCGGGTCACCGCCATCGACACGCAGGCGCATACCGCCACGCTGTCCAACGGCACCGCACTCGCCTACACGAGCCTGCTGTTTGCCAACGGTGGCGCGGCGCGCCCGCTGCCCATATCCGGCGCGCAGTTGCCGGGCGTACTGTCCCTGCGCAACAAGGCCGATGCCCTGGTGCTGGCGCCGTACCTGGCGCAGGGCAAACGCATCGCCATCATTGGCGGCGGTTTCATTGGTCTCGAAGTAGCGGCCTCGGCACGCAAAAAGGGGTGTGAGGTCAGCCTGGTGGAAGGCGCACCGCAGCTGATGGGCCGTGCGGTGCCCAAGCTGTTGGCGGACCGGGCGCAGGCCTTGCATGTTGCGCGTGGCGTGGACCTGCACCTGGGTGTGAGCCCGCTGCACATTGCGCAAACACCCACAGGTCTGAGTGTGGCCTTGTCGAATGGCATCACGCTGCAGGCCGACGCGGTGCTGGTGGGCATTGGCATCATCCCCGGCACGGATGTGGCACAGGCGGCTGGCATTGCGGTGGCGCGCGGCATCCTGGTGAATCGCCAGCTGCAAACCAATGTGCCCAACGTCTATGCGGCGGGTGACGTCGCCGAGTTCCCAAGCCACATCAGTGGTGCGCTCTTGCGGCAAGAAACCTGGCAAAACGCCGAGTCGCAAGCACGGGTCGCCGCGCAGAATTTGATGGGCGGTGCGGTGGAATTTGCGGCCAGCTCCTGGTTCTGGTCCGACCAATACGATTATCAACTGCAGGTCTCGGGTGAACCGGCCGCCGGTGTGCACACCGTGGTGCGCGAACAGGAAGACGGCGATGTGCTGGTGTTCTACACCGATGCGGCCCACAGAATCGTGGGCGCCTGCGGCTGGGGCTTGTCGTCCCGCATTGCCAAAGACCTGAAGCTGGCGCGCACGCTGGTGGAGCGCGGCGCCAGCGCCAGCCCGGAGCTGCTGGCCGACCCGGCCACCAGGCTCAAGGCCTTGCTGAAGTAAGCCCGGCTATCAGGCCGCAGCCAGTTCCTGAGCCGGGGCTGCAACGGCCAGCGGCGAGCGAATCAAAAAGTCAAAGGCGCTGAGTGCCGCCTTGGCGCCGTCCCCCGCCGCAATCACGATCTGCTTAAAGGGCACGGTAGTGCAGTCACCCGCAGCAAACACGCCGGGCACATTGGTGTGGCCCTTGGCATCGATGAGGATTTCGCCAAAGCGGCTCAACTCCACGGTGCCCTTCAAGAACTCGGTGTTGGGCACCAGGCCGATCTGCACGAACACGCCTTCGAGCTCTACATGGTGCTCCAGGTCCGTGGCACGGTCTTTGAACTTCAGGCCATTGACCTTCTGGCCGTCGCCGGTGATCTCGGTGGTCTGTGCGTTCACATGGATGGTGACGTTGGCCAGGCTTTTCAGTTTGTTGACCAGCACCGCATCGGCCTTGAGCGCGTCGGCAAATTCCACCAGGGTGACGTGCTTGACCACGCCGGCCAAGTCGATCGCCGCTTCCACACCCGAGTTGCCGCCGCCAATGACGGAGACGTGTTTGCCCTTGAACAGCGGGCCGTCGCAATGCGGGCAATAGGCGACGCCCTTGTTCTTGTACTGGGCTTCGCCCGGCACATTCACGTTGCGCCAGCGCGCACCAGTAGAGAGGATGACGCTCTTGGCCTTGAGGCTGGCGCCATTGGCCATCTGCACCTCGATCAGGCCACCCGTTTCACTCGCAGGAACAATCCGTTCCGCGCGCTGCAGGTTCATGATGTCGACTTCGTAATGCCGCACCTGCGCTTCCAGCGCAGCAGCAAACTTGGGGCCGTCGGTCTCCAGCACCGAAATATAATTTTCAATCGCCATGGTGTCGTTGGTCTGGCCACCAAAGCGCTCGGCGGCCACGCCCACGCGGATGCCCTTGCGCGCGGCATACACAGCCGCTGCCGCACCGGCGGGGCCACCACCGACGATGAGCACGTCATACGGCGCCTTGGCCGTGAGCTTGGCGGCCTCGCGCTCTTCGGAGCGGACATCGAGCCGGGCCACGATTTCTTCGAGCATCATGCGGCCCGAGCCAAACACCTCGTCGTTCAGGTAGACCATGGGCACGGCCATGACCTGGCGGCGGTCCACCTCGGCCTGGTTGAGCGCGCCATCAATCACGGTGGTGTGCACGCGCGGGTTGAACACGGCCATGAGGGTAGCGGCCTGCACCACGTCCGGGCAGTTGTGGCAGGACAAGGACATATAGACCTCGAACTTGTAGTCACCGTCCAGCGCCTTGATCTGCTCCAGCACCTCGGCCTCCACCTTCGGGGGATGGCCGCCGGTCCACAACAGCGCCAGCACCAGCGAGGTGAACTCGTGGCCCAGCGGAATGGCGGCAAAGCGCACGCCGGTGGTCTCGTTTTCTCTCGCAATCACAAAGGATGGCTTGCGTGCATCGGCGCCACTTTCATCGAAGCTCACCTTGTCAGAGAGGCTGGCAATCTCCACCAGCAGCTCGCGCAGTTCCACCGAGCGCGCGCTGTCGTCCAGCGAAGCGATCAGGCGGATGGGCTGGCGCAGCATGCCCAGGTAGGTCTGCAACTGCGTCTTCATGGTGGTGTCTAACATGGTGGTTCTCCGGTAAACAAAAGGTGCGATCAGTGCCGCCGTGGCAGGGGACGCCTTTCAAAAAAGCATCCCCTGCGGCTGGGGTACTAAGCGTTTTTTAGATGCTTAGATCTTGCCGACCAGGTCCAGGGAAGGAGCCAGGGTCTTCTCGCCCTCTTTCCACTTGGCGGGGCAGACTTCACCGGGGTGGGCGGCGGTGTACTGGGCAGCCTTGAGCTTGCGCAGGGTCTCACCCACATCACGGGCGATTTCGTTGGAGTGGATTTCCAGGGTCTTGATGATGCCGTCGGGGTTGATGACGAAGGTGCCGCGCAGGGCCAGGCCTTCGGAATCGATATGCACGTCAAAGGCGCGGGTCAGGGCGTGGGTGGGGTCGCCCACCAGCGGGAACTTGGCCTTGCTCACAGCGGGGGAAGTCTCATGCCAGACCTTGTGCGAGAAGTGGGTGTCGGTGGTGACGATGAAGACCTCGGCACCGGCCTTCTGGAACTCGGCGTAGTTCTCGGCTGCGTCTTCCACTTCGGTGGGGCAGTTGAAGGTGAAGGCCGCAGGCATGAAGATCACGACGGACCATTTGCCCTTGAACGAGTCTTGGGTCACGGGCACAAACTTGCCGTTGTGGAAAGCCGTGGTGGCAAAGGGCTGGACTTGGGTGTTGATCAGGGACATGGTGGAATCTCCTTAAGAGGTTGGGGTAACAATGAAGTGAAGGCTTTCGATTGACGTTAACTATTCACTGGGGCTGAGAATACCGCGATTCGGGTTGGCTTGCACCCCTTGGGCCATGGTTTGTTTCAATGGGGTGCATAGGCATTATGAAATCCGTAAAAACCTATTCCCCCAGCGCTTGTGCAAACCGCGCCAGCTCCTCAGGCCTGATGCCCACCTCGTGCGCCGCCTGCGGGTAGGCGCCGTAGTCCACATCGCTCTTGAACTCCTTGAAGGCCGCCACGCGCTCGGCTTGCAGGCGGTCGTACTCGGCGGCGAAGTTGCGGTAGACCTTGGCGTGGCGCGGCACGTGGCCGCGGTTGGCGCCCAGCACGTCGTCGGCAAACAGGTACTGCGCGTCGCACCCCGCACCGGCGCCCATGGAAATCATCACGAGGGACGTGCGCTTTGAAATCAGCGCCGCCACTTCGGCGGGCACCACTTCAATCTCGGCGGCAAAGGCACCGGCTGCTTCCAGCGCCTTGACCTGCTGCCACACCAGCAGCGCCGTCTCCAGCGTCTTGCCCACCGCCTTGAAGCCGCCCGTCCAGGTGGCCTGTGAGGGGATCAGACCGGAGTGGCCGCAGACCGGAATGCCCTCGTCGCGCAGGCGCCGGACTATGCCCATGCTGGCCGCGCAATACACCGCATCGCCCCCGGCGCGCATGGCCTTGAAGGCGGCGCGCAAATACTCTTCGGCGGTGACGAAATCACCGTACTCCAGGCCGGGCACGGCAAAGCAACTGGGCGCGGCCTCGCGAAAGGCCGGGCCCAGCAGCGCGGGCGGCACGGACAGCATGTCGATTCCGGCGGCTTGCGCGGCAGCGGCTTCGTCCAGTGTTTCCACGCGCAGCATGGAGAGCTGGCGCTGGCCTTTCAATGCACGTAGATCGGCGATGGTGGGGCGTGCTGAAGTTGTCATGCGGTTTTCCTTGAAAGAAATTATTTTCTATTGTAGTGTCTTCATAGAATAATATGTGCATCCTCTTGCAGCCATCACCACCAGACAAACCCTTAGCCAAAACCAGTATCCATGACCTCACGCTACATCCTCACCCTCTCCTGCCCCGACAAGCCCGGCATCGTGCACGGCGTCACCGGTTTGCTGCTGTCCTTGGGCGGCAACATCGAAGAGGCGGGGCAGTTCAACGACGCGCAGACCGGCCTGTTTTTCATGCGCGTGCAGTTCGCCTGCAGCGACTCCAGTGAAGAAAGAATCAACAGTGCGCTGCAGGAGCTGGCCGCCCTGTGGCAAATGGGGGTGGAGTTGCGCCAGGCAGATCGGCGCATGCCCATCGTCATCATGGTCAGCCAGCAGGGCCATTGCTTGAACGACCTGATGTTCCGTTTCAAAAGCGGCCTGCTGCCGGTGGACGTGCGGGCCATCATTTCCAACCACCGCGATTTTTACCAAATGGCGGCCAGCTACAACGTGCCCTTCCACCACATCCCGGTGACAGCGGCCACCAAGAGCGAGGCCGAGGCGCGTCAGCTCGATGTGATCCGCAGCGAGGGCGCCGAGCTGGTGGTGCTGGCGCGCTACATGCAGGTGCTCTCCGACCCGATGTGCCGCGCGTTGAGCGGTAAAGCCATCAACATCCACCACAGCTTCCTGCCCAGCTTCAAGGGCGCCAAGCCCTACTACCAGGCGCATGACCGCGGCGTGAAGCTCATCGGTGCCACCGCCCACTACGTCACGGCCGATCTG
This sequence comes from Comamonadaceae bacterium, assembly GCA_947374485.1. Lineage (GTDB taxonomy): Bacteria > Pseudomonadota > Gammaproteobacteria > Burkholderiales > Burkholderiaceae_C > Allorhodoferax. The sequence continues at coordinate 13,596 of CANCCF010000001.1, forward strand.
GACGAAGGCCCCATCATCGAGCAGGACGTGGCGCGTGTGGACCACAGCCGCACGGTGGAAGACTTCACCACCCTGGGCCGCGACACCGAGAGCCAGGTGCTGGCGCGCGCCGTGAAGTGGCACAGCGAACACCGCGTGCTGCTCAATGGCCACCGCACCGTCATCTTCAAATGAACAACCAGGCGCCCACGCCCGTTGAACCGGCCACTGCACCGCCCCTGTCCATCGGCATCAACCTGGACGGCGTGCTGGTGCACGACGGCCTGATGACGCCGCTGGCCCGCACCCGCATGGCCTGGGTGAAGCACAGCGGCGCCTTTGACTACATCGAAAAGAACATCGACCCCACCGAAGACTTTGCGCCTTACTTTCGTTGGGTGGAGCAGTACGGCGTGCCCATCAAGGTGTTCGGCGGCATTTTTTGCGCGGGCCAGGACGAGCACCGCATGCGCTGGGGCCTGCGCACCGCGGGCCAGCTGGGCGCCAAATTCTTCAACATGCAGCTGTATGCGCGCCACGCCGATGGCCACACCCTCACCGACCGCGAGGTGGCCGACTTCTTTTTATCCGCCCTGGAGCACGGCGCACACAGCGGCTGCCAGCCCACGCTGGAAGTGCATGTGGACATGTGGAGCGAACGTTTTGATCGCATCGAGGCGGTGGCCAATCTGCTGGCGCAGAGCCATGTCGATCTGGCTTTGACGCTGGACCATTCCCATTTGATTTTCAAAATCGACAACCCGGCAGAACTGGCGCTCAGTGGCGTGCAAGCAGGCAGTGACGGCGGCCGTCACCGGCTTGCACCCCACAACCCGCAGGCCTTCTACACGCAGTGGCTGCAGGCCGGTTGGGTGGCGCACGCCCACACCCGCAGCGTGGCCACCGGTGTGCCAGGCAACCCGCGCGGCAAGCGCACCCGGGACGTGCAGGGCCGCGCCATCCAGTACCCCTTCATGGCACCGCCTGCGGGCAGCTTCCACAGCGACTGGAAGGCCGAACGCCTGCTGGACTGGAAGACCGCCGTGCGCGAATTGCTGGTGCACATGCGGCTGCAGTCCTCCCATCGCCTTCGGGCACCACAGCACATCAGCTGCGAGTTCATCCCCTTTGCCGACTACGGCGGCGGCGCGCGCTATTCGATCTGGGACAACAACCTGGCCTGTGCGGCGTGGCTGCGGGAGGAGTGGGCGGCGCTGGCCTGAGTGCCTGCCTGCATCGTGCGGCTGCCAGCGATTAAACTGAACGCACTGGAGGTCGTCATGGACACATCTCTCGTCAGTCGCAACCCTGAAATCATGAGCGGAGCTGCTTGCTTCACTGGCACCCGTGTGCCAGTCAAAAACCTTTTTGACTATCTGGAAGGCAGCTCGACCCTGGAAGAGTTCCTGCAAGACTTTCCCTCCGTGCAACGCACAACGGCCATCGCGGTACTTGAAGAAGCCCGTGTGCGACTGACTTCCGATGCGCCTGCTGCTTGACGAATCGGTTCCCAGCCGGTTCAGGCGCTATTTGACGAACCATGCGGTCCAGACAGTTGTCGCGATGGGCTGGTCCGGCGTCAAGAACGGCAAACTCCTGGCCCTCGCAGCAAACGCTTTCGATGCTTTTGTCACCGTGGACAAAAATCTTCCCTATCAGCAGAACCTGTCCACGCTACCAATTTCAGTGGTCGTTCTAGATTCGGTCTCGAACGAGCTGTCTGCCTTGATCCCGTTGGTGCCTGCTCTGGAACAGGCCCTTCAAAACTTGCAGCCACGCACTTGCATTCGCATTGACAGCAGGACCTGAGCTTGCGTTTGCTGCGGCCTGACAATACGCCCTTACCGATGCAGCACTACCGCCAATGGAGCGCAGCCTTTGCCTCCTATTTCACCTTCATGGGCCTGTGGATGGCCTTTGGCCCGGCCACCCTCATGGCCGGCAACCCGCAGGCGGCACCCTTGGCACTGGCCGCCAACACCCTGGCCTATTTCGTCGCCACGCCCTTTGTGCGTGCGCTCTGGCGTGCGCTGGGCTTTGCAAAAACAGTGGTCTTGATGGGCGCGGGCGTGGCAGCCAGTCTGTGCGCGGCGGCGCTGGCGCCGCAGTGGCTGGCGGTGTGTGTGCCCTTGGCCTTCTTCTTCGGCTCGGGCTCCTACACCCTGTGTGAAACGCAGATGCTCGAGGACCTGGCGCGCGCGAGCCAGAGCCATGCGTTTGGGCGGGCGCGCAAATGGGGCTCGTTTGGTTTTCTGGCCGCCGCCGCCTTGGGCGGCGCGGTGTTTTCCATGGGTGATGTGGGGCGCATCTTCACCCTGGCACTGGCCCTGTGTGGCCTGTCCTATCTGGGCTGCTGCATCGCACTGGCCCTGGCGCACCGTGGCGCTGAGCGGGCGCACATGGATGCCGCACGGCCAGCGGACACCCCGACTGCACCATCACACGCCGCTTCTGCTTCTGCTTCAGCTTCACCTGCATCGCCCGGCGGCCTGCGCGCGCTCCTGGGTGGTTCGGCGGCTGTCACGGCCATGCGCCTGGCCGAGGCCATTTCCTCCACCTGGTTTGGCGCCTGGTGGCTGGCCACCGGGCACAGCCCACTGCAGACCGGCCTGCTGTGCGCGCTGCCGGTGGCGGCCGAGTTTGTGGCCATGTGGCGGGGCGGTGTTTACCTTGCGCGCTACAGCGCAAGCGCAGTGATGCTGGTGTGCTGCGCCGCCTCCGTGGCGCGCTGGTTGGCCACGCCGTTCTGTTCGCAACTGTGGTGCGCCGTGCCGCTGCAATCGGTACACGCGCTGACCTTCGGCCTGTTCTATCCGGCCTCACTGATCTGGCTCAAGCAGGTCTATGGCGAGGGCTTTTTCCAGGCCCGCTATGCCACCGAAGCGGCGGCCCGCGCGCTCACCGCCACAGTCAGCTTTGCAGCAGCCAGCTGGGTGATTGCCCGCCTGGGCTATGGCGCGCTGTTTGCCTGCAGCAGCACCCTTGCAGCACTCAGCGGCCTGTGGTGGTGGCGCACCCTGATACGGGCCCGGCAACAGCCCTCACTTTGACGCCAGCGGGCCGCACGCCCGCAGCTCAGTACCAGTCGTCGTCGGCAGCGCCGAAGGTCCATGCGCCGGTGTCTTGCGCACTGGCCACGCCCAAAGTACCGGTGCCGGTACCGGTGCCGGTGCTGGCGCTGTTGCCACTGCCAGCGCCAGCAACCCAGGCCCAAGCGCCGCTCTCTGCACTTTGCACGGCGGCGGCCACATAGGCCAGGCCCTGCACACCATCTTCCACCGGCGGGTACAGGGTGTGGGCAAAGGGCGGCTCGCGGCCCGCCAGGCGTGCCGCCACCACCTGCGCAAACTCGGTGTACAAATTGGCAAAGGCTTCCAGATACCCCTCCGGGTGGCCGCGCTCCACGCGGATGGAGCGTGCGGCATCTGCGCCCAGCTGCGGACCCAGGCGGCGCGTGAGCACGCGGTCAAAGCCCTGGCCGCTGCGGTGCAGCAGGCGGTTGGGTTCTTCCTGCTGCCACTCCAGCCCGCCCAGTGTGCCGTGGATGCGAAACGACAGGCCGTGCTCGGAACCGGCCGCCGCATTGGTGACCCACAGCGAGCCACGCGCGCCGTTGCTGTAGTGCATCAGGCTGCCTACGTAATCGTCCACCGCACCGCCCGGCACCGTGGCACCCACATCGGCACTGAGGCGTTCGATCTGCAGGCCGCTGACATAGTCGCCCAAATGAAAAGCGTGCGTGCCAATGTCCAGCAGCACCAGCGAGCCGCCCAGCCGCGCGGGCTGCATGCGCCAGCCCGTGGAAGACGGCGCGTCGGCCACATTGCCCTGCACGTACTGCAGGTGGACCTGGCGGATCTCGCCCAGCGCACCGCTGGCCACCATCTCGCGCGCCTGGCGCACCATGGGGTAACCCGTGTAGCAGTAGGTCACGCAAAACCCCAGGCCAGTGGCGCGCGCTTTTGCAGCCAGCAGCTGTGCGGACTGCAGATCATTGGCCAACGGCTTGTCGCAGACCACATGAAAACCCGCATCGAGTGCGGCCATGCAGATGTCGAAATGGCTGTCATTGGGCGTCATCACCGCCAGCACGTCGATACGGTCGGCGCGTTGTGCTTCCGCGCGGATCAGCTCCTGCCAGGAGCCATAGCTGCGCTCAGGCGCCAGGCCCAGCTCCAGCCCGCCCTGCCTGCCCCGCTCGGGGTTGGAAGAGAGCGCCGAGGCCACGATCTCGTAGTGGCCGTCCAGGCGCGCGGCCATGCGGTGCACCGGCCCGATGAACGAGCCCGCGCCACCGCCCACCACCCCCAGGCGCAAGCGCCGACCGAGTATTTGCATCACCATGAAAGTTCCTCAGGGTTTGTACAAGGGCCTGCGCACTAGCCCAGCAGGTCCATCATGCGGCGCGCCTCAGCCTGCAATGCCGTCACCACCGGCTGCATGAGCTGCAGGCGGTCAAAGCGCTCAGGCGTGTCTGAAAGACTTTGGCGCAGGCTGCGGTTGAAGGCCAGGCGCATGCTGGTGCCGATGTTGAACTTGGCCACGCGCAAAGTTTTCAGGCGGCGGATGTCGTCCTCGCGGATGCCGCTGGTACCGTGGATCACCAGTGGCCGCCGGGTGCAGGCGGCGATCTGCTGCACCAGGTCAAAGTCGATGGTGCTGGCGGCCTCGGTCATGCGGTGCACATTGCCCACCGAGATGGCCATGGCGTCCACACCGCTGTGGTCGGCAAAGGCGGCGGCATCGGCGGCGGAGGTGAACTCGCTCTTGATGTGGTCGCGCCCCTCGGTGTAGGGCACGGAACCCACTTCGCCCTCGACGCTGGCGCCATAGCCCTGGGCCAGGCGTGCGATGGCGGCGGTGCGGGCGATGTTGTCGGCCAGCGGCAGCTGCGAGCCGTCGAACATGACGGAGGTGAAACCCGCGTCGAGCGCGGCGTGGATGCGCGCTTCTTCATAGCAGTGGTCCAGGTGCACGCAGACCGGCACCGTGGCCACCTCGGCCAGACCGCGCACCATGCCCGCAAAACCCAGCACGCCCATGTGGTCGGCCATGTCCTTGTTGCAGGCCAGGATCACGGCGCGATTGGCCCGTGTTGCGGCCGCCAGAATGGCCACCACCTCTTCGCTACCAAACACATTGAAGCAGGGCACGGCGTAGCCGCCATCGGCTGCCGGGGGCAGCAGGTCTTTCAGGGTGGCGAGCATGGCGTCGGGCTCACTTGAACTTGGCGATCATGTTCTTGATGCCGGGTATGGTTTCAATCTGGTAGGCGTGGTGCGGGTCGAAGTGCTGCACCAGCGACTTGGAGTGTTTGCCCACGATGACGGTGAAGTAATACATCTCGTATCCGGGTGCGGCCACGCTGGGGTGGTAGCCCCGGTCAATGGCCACCACGCTGCCGCTCTTCACGTGGTAGACGGGCCCGAGCTCGTCCTCTTGTGCATAGACAAACTGCGCGCCAAAGCCGTGGCCCGGGTTGAAGCGGAACTGGTAGACCTCCTGGTATTCGGTCTCGAGTGCGCCGTCATCGGTGACGCGCTCGGTGTCATGCTTGTGCGGCGGAAAGCCCGACCAGCCACCCGCCCCCACAGTGAACAGCTCGCTGACCAACAGCCTGCCGCGCTGCTGCGCATTTTTTTGCCCCAGGATGTGCTTGATCTTGCGGTGCGTCTTGGTCTCGTCCGAGCCGTACTGGATCTTGTCGACTTCGGCCTGGCGCACGGCAAAGGGCTGCAACACCTTTTCATACTTGCCACCGCCTATCAAGAGGTCGAGGCTGTCCGTTGTACAAACGATTTCGGCCTCTGCGCCCACCGGCACATACACGGCCTCGGGGTCGCCCTCCCACAGGTGCGGGCGCTTGCCAATGCTTTCAAACGTCTCGCTGCCCACGCGCACATCGCAGCTGCCGGTGACTGGCATCAAGAGCGACTCGTAGCCCGGCACGCAGTGCACAAAGCGTTCTCCCTTGGTGAGGCGCACCTGGTTGAAATAGCACAGCGGCGTGGTGGCGTCCTCCCGGTCGACGATGGGCTGGTTGTGGTTGTCGTAGGGGGCAATGTGGCGGCTCATGGGGTGGTCTCCTGGTGGGTCTGCAAAAAGGCGGCCAGCTCGGCGGCTGTGGCCATGGCTTCGGCACAACTGTCACGGCCGACGTTGAGGGCCGCAGCGGCCGCGCCCTGGCGCAGGGCCTCAAACCAGCCTTGGCCCTGCAACAGGTTCCAGAGCAGGGCGGCGGCAAAGGCGTCGCCCGCGCCAAAGGGCTTGCGCGCGGTGACCTGAAAAACGGCCTGGCCCAAGGCCTGGCCATCGCGCAGAAAAACACGGCAACCCTTGGCACCGTCTTTCACCACGGCGGCCTGCGTCACGCCCTGCAGCACCTGGGCGGCGCTGTGCTGGTCATCGCGCAGGCCGCTGCGCCTGGCCGCTGGCTGCAGGTGCTCCAGCACATCGAATTCTTCGCGGTTGCCAATCACCAGGTCGGCCATGCTGCAGGCCACGCGCAGGTAGACCGCGGCCTCGGCGGTGTCGCGCCAGCCGTAGGGGCGGTAGTCCAGGTCCAGCACCACCACCGTGCCCGCGCGACGTGCGAGGTCCATGGCGTGCAGGGTGGCTTCGCGGCTGGGGCTCCCAGACAGGGCCGTGCCGGTGACCAACAGGGCGCGGCTGCTGGCAATCTGCTCGGCATCCATGTCCGTGGGCTGCAGGCACAGGTCGGCCGCACCCTGGCGGTAGATGATGACCTGGCAGCCGTCTGCGCGCATCTCGGTGAAAGCGGTGCTGTTGCGCGCACCGGGCGGCGCGGTGTGCAGGCCCTGCACATTCACACCATTGGCCTGCAGAAAGCTGCGCACATAGCGGCCAAAGCCGTCATCCGACACAGCGCTGACGATGCCCGCACGCCCGCCCAGGCGCGCCAACGCGGTGGCGATATTGGCCGGTGAGCCGCCCACCGATTTGCGAAAACCAGTCACCTCTTCCAGCGGCGTGTTGTCCTGCTGCGCGTACAGGTCCACGCCCGCGCGGCCCAGGCACAGCAGGTCCAGACTGCGCCCGGCGGGAAAGGCAAAACCCGTCACTGAAAGCCCACCCACTGGCTGCCCGCGTCGGCCGACTCGACACAGCGCAGCATGAAGCGCACGCCCTCCACGCCGTCCTGCGCGCTGGGGAACCACTGGCCATCCAGCAGGGCGCGCGCCTGCGGCTCGGGCGACATGGCCAGAGCAAAGCGGCGGTACAGATTGGCCCAGGCATCGAAGTAACCGGCCGGGTGGCCGCCGCCCACGCGCTCAAAGCGGGCCGAAGGATCGAGGTAGCCATGGCCGCGCTCGTAGGTCATTTCGGGCTTGCCCGCAAACGCCACCTTGAGCTGGTTGGGCTGCTCGTCCCACCATTCGATGCTGCCCTTTTCACAGACCACACGCAGCTTGAAGCCGTGCGCGCTGCCGATGTTGATGGCACTGGCCCAGAGCATGCCCACGGCATTGCCCTGGTAGCGCAGCATCACGTGGGCGTCGTCTTCCAGCGGTGCGCGCGAGGCCACAAAACTGCGCCGCACGCAGCTCAGCGATTCGAGCTGCAGGCCGCTGACCAGCGCACCCATCTGGTAGCAGTGGGTGGCCAGGTCACCAATCACGTAGCTGGGGCCGGAGATGGCCGGGGTGACGCGCCACTTGGTGCCGGGGTCGGCGCTCTCCACTTCGGCCGAGTGGTAGCCATGGGCAAACTGCATATGCACCACGCGCACCGCGCCGAGCTCGCCGCCCTGCACCATGGCGCGCGCCTGCTGCACCATCTCGTAGCCGGTGTAGCCATACATCACGCCCAGCACCACGCCGCGCGCAGTTGCCAGGGCCTGCAGCTCCTGGGCATCTTCGAGCCGGATGGTAAGGGGCTTTTCGCACACCACGTGCAGACCCGCCTGCAGTGCGGCCTTGCAGACCGCGAAGTGCGAACTGTTGGGCGTGGCGATGCTGACCACCTGGATGCCGTCAGATCGCGCCGCCTCGGCTTCGAACATGGCGGCGTAGCTGGGGTAGCAGCGCCCGGCATCCAACCCGAGGCTGACACCAAAGCTGCGGCCGCGCTCGGCATCGATATCAAAGGCACCGGCCACCAGTTGCATGAGGCCGTCGCGCTGGGCGGCGTCGCGGTGCGAGTGGCCGATCTGGCTGCCTTTACCGCCACCTACCATGCCCCAGCGCAGGGGCGATTGCAACAAGGGGCCTTCAACAAACGCTGTCATATCAATCCTTTAAAAAAATCAGATGCCGTGGCGCTGCTGTGCGCGCCCGGTGTTCCAGGCGTCCACCGCCTGGGCTTGCGTTGCGTTGCGGGTGATTTCGGGCAGGCCCACGTCCCACCAGCACTCGCAGTGCGACCACTGGCTGGCGTCAATGTCGACCACGATCACCACGCTGTTCGCGCTCTGGCGCGCTTTCAGCAAAGCCTGCTCCAGACCGGCCAGCGTGTCTACCCGCGACGCGCTGGCGCCGAGTGCCTGGGCGTGCTGCACAAAGTCCACCCGTGGCAGGGCCGTGCCGGGTGCACGGGCCGTGCTGCAGTCCTGCAGCAGGTTGTTGAAAGAGCTGTGGCCCACATTGCGCTGCAGCTTGTCGATCACCGCAAAGCCCGCGTTGTCACACACCACGCAGATGATCTTGTGGCCGGTGAGCACGGTGCTGTACAAATCCACGTTTTGCATCAGGTAGGAGCCGTCGCCCACCAGCACGATGGACTCACTTTGCGGGTGCGCCAGCTTCACACCCCAGCCCGCTGCCACCTCGTAGCCCATGCAGGAGAAGCCGAAGTCAATATCAAAGTGCGCCAGCTGCGGGCTTTGCCAGTTCATGTTGAGCTCGGCAGGCAGGCCACCAGCGGCGGTGATGACGGTGTCACCGGCTTGCATGGCACGGTTCACCGCACCCACCACCTGGGCGTAAGAAACGGCTTTTTTCGCCACACCTTCCACTGCGTCGTGGCCCACGCTGGTACGCGCCTGCACCTGCGCCTTCCACGCGGCAGCGCGCGTGGCGCACAGCGCGCCCCAGGCGGCGTCGGCCTGCCAGCCCTTGAGCGGCTGCGAGAGCGCTGTCAGCGCGGCACCGGCATCGGCGCGCACGGCCAGGGCCAGGTGTTTGGTGGCATCGTGTCGGCCCACATTGATGCTGGCCAGGCGCATATGGGGGTTGCGAAACACCGACCAGGAACCGGTGGAAAAGTCCTGCAGGCGGGTGCCAATGGCCAGCACCAGATCGGCCTCGGCCGCCATCTGGTTGGCCGAGTCGGAGCCGGTCACGCCAATCGGCCCGGCGTTGAGCGGGTGCGACTGCAAGAGCGTCGCGCGCCCGGCAATGGTTTCCACCACCGGTATGCCGTGCTGGCTTGCAAACTGCGCCAGCGCCGCCGTGGCCTGGGCATAGTGCACGCCGCCCCCGGCAATGATGATTGGGCGCCGGGCCTGGCGCAGGGCCTGGGCGAGTTCGGCCATGCTGCGCGCCTCGGGCTCGGGGCGCGCGATGCGGTGGATGCGTTTTTCGAAAAAGGCTGCGGGAAAATCGTAGCGCTGGCCCTGCACGTCTTGTGGCAGGCCCAGAAACACCGGGCCGCAGGTCTCCGGGTCGAGCAGGGTGCTGATGGCCTGGGGCAGGGTTTGCAGGAGCTGCGAGGGCGTGACAATGCGGTCCCAGTAGCGCACCACCGGCTTGAAGGCGTCGTTGACGCTGAGGGTGGGGTCGTTGAAGTGCTCCACCTGCTGCAGCACCGGGTCGGGCAGGCGGCCCACGTGGCTGTCACCGGCCAAGAGCAGCAGGGGCAGGCGGTTGGTGTGGGCCACACCGGCGGCCGTCACCATGTTGAGCGCACCCGGCCCCACCGAGGCAATGGCCAGGCCGATGCGCCTGCGCTGGTGTGCCTTGGCATAGGCCACCGCGGCCAGGGCCATGGACTGCTCGTTCTGGCCGCGCCACACCGGCAGCACGTCCTGGTGGGCACGCAGGGCCTCCGAAAAACAGGTCACATTGCCGTGGCCGAAGATGGCAAAGGCGCAACCAAACAGCGGCGCGCTGCCACTGCCGCTCCCTTCATCAGTCTCGATGTGCTGGGCGCGCAGATAAGCAACCAGCGCTTCGGCCACCGTCATGGCCACTGTTGGCGCGGCAACCGTGTTCATGCCTGCCAGACACCTGCAGTGGGCTGGTAGCCCATGTGCGTCAAATAAGCGGCGATGTTGCTGTGCGCCAGGCGCGCGTAGGTCAGGGGGTGGGCTTTGGCCGGGTCCTGCTCGGCCTCCACCACCACCCAGCCGCTGTAGTTGGCGGCTTTCAGGCAGGCCAGCACGGACGCGAAATCAATCACACCGTCGCCCGGCACGGTGAAGGCACCGGCCAGCACGGCGTTGAGGAACGAGTCGTTGTGTTCGCGGGTGCTGGCAATCACCGGCGGGCGCACGTCTTTCAAATGCACATGGGCCACGCGCGCCACACAGGCCTTGAGCAGGGCCAGCGGATCGGCGCCGCCAAAGGTGGCGTGGCCGGTGTCAAAGGTCAGGCCCACACTCTCGCCGGTGCAGGCCATCAGGCGCAGGATGTCGTCTTCGGTTTCGATGATGGTGCCCACATGGTGGTGAAAGGCCAGGCGCATGCCAGCCTCTGACTGCAGGCGGTCGGCCAGCGTGGTGAGGCGCGCGCCATAGCGCTGCAGGGCCGCGTCATCGAGCCGCACGCGCTGCGAGAGCGGCGTCTGGATGTTGCCGTGCACCGTGTTGCTGACCTCGCCATAGACCATGGCCCGCACGCCCGCGGCCTGCAGCAGGGCCACGTGCGGCGCAATGGCGCGCCACTCGGCTTCGGCGTCCTGGTTGACGAGGTTGCCGCTGCACCAGCCCGAGGCCAGGCGCAGGCCGTGGGCTTGCAGCAGGGGCAGCAGGGTGGCGGCGTCACGCGGATATTTGGTGCCGAGCTCGGTGCCGGTGAAACCGGCCTCTGCCATCTCGGACAGGCAGGTGGACAAGGGGATTTCACCGCCCAGCTGCGACATGTCGTCGTTGGTCCAGGTGAGGGGGCTAATGGCGAGTTGCAGGGTGGACATGGGGGCTCCGGGTGTCGGTTGAATGAATCGGGTGAAATTATTATTTCATATACCTGTGAAAGTCAAATGTCCCGTGAAATAAAGGGCCAATGCATCCATTGGCACAAAAAGTGAAATATTTATTTCACCCGACTTTCATGGCCACTGCCATCGGCTAGGATGCCGCATGGCCAACCGCAATCTTCTCCACAGCGCACCCGACACGGTGGAGGGCTTGCGCCAGGCCATACAGGAACACTACGCGGCCCTGAGCCCGCGGCTGCAGCAGGTGGCCGAGCTCTTGCTGCGCGACCCGCAGGCCGTGGCCACCGAGGCTTCGCGCGATCTGGCGCTCGGCCTGCAATTGCCCGCGTCCACCCTGACGCGCTTTGCCAAGGTGATGGGCTACACCACTTTCCGGCAAATCCAGGCGCTGTGCAAGCAGCAGTATGTCAACCTGCCGCGCGACTACCTGGACCGCATCAAGCGCGCGCAGCCCACGGACACACCGCAGGCCGCGCAGCCCGCGCTGTACCTGGACTTTGCCCATGCGGTGCAGCAGTCGCTGCAGATGACGGCGCTGGAGCTGTCGGAGGGCAAGCTGCGTGAGGCCGCCACGCTCTTGCGCGGCGCCAGTGAGGTGTGGATTCACGGCATGCGCCGCGCCTTTCCCGTAGCGGCTTATTTGCATTACCTGCTGCTCAAGGTGGGTTTGCGCGCCAGCCTGCTCGACAGCGCAGGCGGCCTGCTCGAGCCCTCGCTGGCGCGCCTGCATGCACAGGGCGTGTTGCTGGTGGTGACCTATTCGCCGCACGCCGCCGAGACCGAACAGGTGCTGGAGCGCTCCCGCCAGCTGCAGGTGCCGGTGGTGGCCTTCAGCGACCCGGTGCCCAGCCCGCATGCCAAAGACATGCGCGTGCTGTTTGCCATCCGCGAGGGCGAGGTGATGGGCTTTCGCGCCCTCTCCACATCCATGTATGTGGCGCAGGCGCTGGCGGTGCAGATTGCGCAGGACACGATTGGCGCCAAGCAGGCCAGCGTTACCACGCCAGCCCGCCAGGTGAAAGCGAAGTTAGCGGCTAAGCAACGTCAATAAGGATATTGCCGCTGTCCACCCGGGCCGGGTAGGTCTTCAGGTTCACGCACACCGGTGCGCCCAGGGCGCGGCCGTCGCGGATGTCAAAGCGGCCGTTGTGCTTGGGGCATTCGATGACGTGCTCCATCACCAGGCCGTCGCACAGGTGCACCTGCTCGTGGGTGCACAGGCCATCGGTGGCGTAGACCTTGTCTTCATAGCGGTAGACGGCGTAGGTGTGGTTTTCAAAGTCGAAGCGCAGCACGTCTTCGTCGTCAATATCATCAAAGGCGCAGGCGGTAATCCATTGGCTCATGGGGTGTCTCTTTTTTGTGGGAGTGGAAATGAAAGGGCTCAGGCAGCTTTGACAGGCAACTGGCGCACCACGAAAAAGTCGGGCTCGCGCGCCTGGCGCAGGATGGCGGGCAGGATTTCGCGGTAGGCAGCCAACGTGCCCGCATAGGGCGGCGGGCAGTCGGCCTTGATGGCCTCGTGCAGTCGGGGCAGCGCATGGAAAGGCACCATGGGGAACATGTGGTGCTCCACGTGGTAGTTCATGTTCCAGTACAAAAAGCGGAACAGCGGGTTCATGTAGACGGTGCGGCAGTTCAGGCGGTGGTCGGTCACGTTCTCGGGCAAACCGGCGTGTTGCGTGAGGCCAAAGAAGGTGTAGAGCCAGGTGCCCAGCATGCCGGGCAACGGACCGAGCAACACGATGGGCAGGCAGCTATTCAACGCAAACGAAGCGCCTATGAGCACGCCGTAGACCAGCACCCAGATGCGCGCTTCGCGCACCACGCGCGGCCACTCCATTTCGGGCACAAAGGTTTTGTCTTCGGCGCGGATGTGGCCCGCAGCGTTTTGCAGCACGCGCCAGAGTTCGCGTGGGCCGTTCTTCAAGGCCACCAGGTTGAGCAGCATGCCCACGATGTCGGTGGGCAACGGCACGGCCACCTCGGGGTCGCGCCCTGTCACCAGGGTGTCGGTGTGGTGGCGCGCATGGCTCCAGCGCCACACCGTGGGGCGGCGCAGCACCTGGAAGGAGGCCACCTGGTACAGCGCGTCATTCATCCAGCGCGTTTTGAACGCCGTGCCGTGGCTGGACTCGTGCCAGCGGCTGTCGGCCGGGCCGCCATACAAGGTGGCGTAGACAAAAAAGGCCAGCGCCACCCAGGGCGTGTTCCAGCTGGCCACCACCAGCACAGCGGCGGCCCCGATCAGCGCGTACCAGAGCACCGTGTCGCGGATGGCCTGGGCATCGCCGCGCTGCATCAGCTCTTTCATCTGCGCGCGCGGCACGGCGCATTTGTACCAGTTGGCGTTGACGAGACCCGCGGCCTCTGCACGCTCGCCCGCGCCGCCTATGAGCTGGTAGTCGGCATGGGAGCGCCCGGATGCAGTGGCAGGGGTGGTGGTGGATGCCGCGGTGGCTATGGTCATGGCTGCGTGTCTCCGGTTGGGTTTTCACGCATGGTAGCGATTCGAAAGAAATTTCCAATCACAAACCATCAAATAGCATCAGAAACCATCAAAATACCGGTTTGCAAACTTGCATTGCTGGCAAAACGCACAAGAAGACCGCACATGAAACCCAAGATCACCATCCAGGCCATTGCCCAGGCGGCCGGCGTGAGCACCGCCACCGTGGACCGCGTGCTCAACAGCCGCCTGCCGGTGCGCGAGGGCACAGCCCTGCGCGTGATTGAAACCGCCGACCGTCTTGGCTATCACGCCGTGCATCTGATGCGCCAGCGCCTGCCCGAGCGCGGTGCGGCGCGCCGCCTGGGCTTTTGTTTGCAAAAGAGTTCTTCGCCCTTTTACCAGGCGCTGGCACAGGCCCTGCGCGACGCGGTGGCGCGCCAGAGCGGCGGGCGCAGCAGCGCCGTCATTGCGTTTGTGGACGACCTGGAGCCCGCCACCATTGGCGAGCGCCTGCTGGAGCTGGGGCGCCAGTGCGACGCGCTGGGTGTGGTGGCGCTCGACCACCCGCATGTGAACGATGCGGTGGCCCTGTTGCACACCGAAGGCCACCCGGTGCTGGCCCTGCTGACCGACCTGAGCGCGCCGCAGCGCCTGGGCTGCGTGAGCATTGACAACCGCCAGCGCGGGCGCACCGCCGCCTGGGCCGTGCGGCGCCTCTCCGGCGGCGTGGGCGATGTGGGCGTGTTCGTGGGCAGCCACCGCTACCAGGGGCAGGAGATCAGCGAGATGGCATTCCGCTCGGCCCTGCGCGAGCAGGCGCCGGGCCTGCGCGTGCTCGATGCGCAGGTGAACCTGGAAGACGAACAAATGGCTTTTGAAGCCACGCTGGGCCTGCTGCAGCGCAACGCCGATCTGGTGGGCCTGTACGACTCGGCCGGGGGTGGCGCGGTGGGCATTGTGCGGGCCCTGCGCGAAGAGCAGCGGGGTCGCGATGTGGTGCTGGTCTGCCACGAACTCACCGCCGCACACCGCCTGGGCCTGCTGGACGGCACGATCGATGTGGTGCTGCAAACACCCCTGGTGGCCCTCAGCGACACCGCCGTGCGCGTGCTGCTGCAGGCGCTGGAGCCGGGGCAGGTGGCGGGGCATGCGCAGCCGTTTGTGTTGCCGTTCGAGATGTATACGTCGGAGAACGTGTAGGGTCGCGCCAAGCCCTCAAGCTGGCTGCGCAGCGTGGACAGGTCCTGCGTATCGCACACATCGCCACAGCCCATGCCCGTGGTGAGGAGCGGCGTGCCCACCGACAGGATGGCGATGCCCCCTGCCATGGCTGCGGCCGCCTCCAGGAAGCTTCAGCCCTTGTCGGCCGCAAGCCCGGGCAGCGCGCGCCGGATGCTGTGGCCCGCATCCCGGCGCTGCTGCCACACGGCAGGAAGCAACTCACGGTAGGCATCCAGCAAACCGGCATAGGGCGCGGGGCACTGGTGCTGCATCAGGGCATGCAGGCGCGGCAGCGCATGCAGCGGCACCAGCGGGTACATGTGGTGCTCCAGGTGGCAGTGCATGTTCATGTACAGAAACGACAGCAGCGGGTGGAGCAGGATGGTGCGGCAGTTCAGGCGGTGGTCCAGCACATCCTCCTGCAGGCCCGCATGCTGGGTGATGTTGAAGACGAGCGCCAGCTGCCCGGCGTAAAAACGCGGCAGCACCAGAAACAGGGCGGGCACCACACTGCCAAGCGCCACACACCAGGCCAGCAGTGCCACAAACAACAGGGCCTGGATGCGGCTGGAGCGCACCATGCGCGCGATCTCATTCTCTGGCACAAGGCTGTGCGTCGCGGCGTCCACCCGGCCCAGCGCGTGCGCGAAGGTGCGGGCGATCTCGGTGAGGCCGGACTTCAGGAAGAACCCATCGAGCAGCAAGTCGCGCAGCCGGAAGGGGCGGGGGAAAGCGATCTCGCGGTCACGCCCGACGACCAGCGTGTCGGTGTGGTGGCGCGCGTGGCTCCAGCGCCAGAACACCGGCTCGTGCAGGGTCATGAAAGAGGCGATCTGGTAGAAAAAACTGTTGAGCGCCGGGGTCTTGAAGGGCGTGCCGTGCGAGAGCTCGTGGGCCGCATGGTCGCTCACCGAATACAGCAGGCCGTACAGCGCAAAGGCGGCAAAAGCCCAGGCCGTGCCCAGCGAGGCCCAAGCCAGGCCCGCAGCCAGCAGCACCAGCGCAAACCACAGGCCGATCCAGCGCGCACCGGCCCAGTCGTCACGCTGGAGCAGGGCCTTGAAGGCCCGGCGCTCGAGTTGGCAGCTGAACCACTGGGCCGAGACCAGACCTTGGGCCGCAGCCTCGCCCCCGGTGGGGCCGTCCAGGCGGTAGTCGCGGCTGGCATGCTGGTTCATGGCGGGATTCCAAAAAGCTATCAAAAAAGGGCGCTGCAGCAAGCCCGGCACAGGCCCAAAAAAGCCCCTGGCTGACCTGACTGCGCGAGTGTAGGGTCGGGCTTGTTGGAATGGCGGCGGCGGCCATAATGGCACATCAATTCCTGTCAGACACGCGGTTCTTCTTGATAGGTTCTTATCACTCTTCAGGCAAGGCACATGGCCAAACCCACTATGCAGGATGTGGCACAGGCCGCCGGTGTCGGCGTGGCCACGGTAGACCGCGTGATCAACCGGCGCGCGCCGGTGCGCGCCGACACCGCGCAGCGCGTGCTGGAGGCCGCGCACAGCCTGGGCTTTGGGCGCACCGGCCTGATCCAGGCGCGTGTGGGCCAGCAGCAGCGCCCCATCAGGCTGGGCTTTTTGCTGCAAAGCCAGCGCTCACCCTTCTACCGGGAATTGGCCCAGGCCTTGCGCCACAGCGTGCTGGGCCTGGTGCAGCCGCGCGCCACGGCGCGCATTGCCTTCATGGAAGACCTGACGCCACGCACGGTGGCCGCGCAGCTGCTGGCGCTGGGCGCGGTGGTGGACGCGGTGGCACTGGTGGCGGCCGATCACCCCGTCATCAGCCAGGCTGTGACCAGCTTGCAGGCGCAGGGCAAACCGGTGTTTGCCCTGGTCAGCGACCTGACCGCGCCGGGCATTGCGGGCTATGTGGGGGCGGACAACCGCAAGATGGGCCGCAGCGCGGCCTGGTACATGGCGCGGTTGTGCCAGCGCCCGGGCAAGGTGGGCCTGCTGCTGGGCAGCCACCGCTACCTGTGCCAGGAGCAGTGCGAGGCGGGCTTTCGCTCCTACTTGCGTGAGACCGCACCGGGCTTCGAGCTGCTGGAAACCCTGGTCAGCCTGGAGGACGCCGCACTGGCCGAAGCCAGCACCCGCGAGCTGCTGCACTGCCACGCGGATCTGGTAGGCGTGTATGTGGCCGGTGGCGGCATCGAAGGCGTGCTCGATGCACTGAAGCAGGCCGCACCCAAAGGCCTGGTCACCATCTGCCATGACCTCACCGACACCACGCGTCAGGCCCTGCTGGAGGGGCATGCGCATGTGGTGCTCTCGCACCCGCGCGAAGCCATGGCGCAGCAGCTGTGCGCGGCCATGGCCCATGCGGGCGGCACACGCCAGCAGCTGTTGCCATTTCTGGCGTACACCGTGGCCAACGTGTAGGCCCCGCGCGCCGCTCAGGCCAGCAGCAGCTCCAGAATGGCCGGGGTTTCGACAAACCCGGCCACCGTCTTCTTGCCCATCAGGCAGGCAATCTCGTGGATCGACGTGACCATGGCCAGGCTGACCGGGTCGTGCGCGATGTCCCTTACAAACTGGCCGTCAATTTTCAGCATGTGCACCGGCAGGTTGCGCAGCCAGGCATAGGAGGGCAAGCGGCTGCCCCGAGAGGTTGATGGAACACTGCGCGAGGCCAGGTGGTAGCGCTCGGCCGCCGCAATGAAGCGCCCGGGTGCCAGCAGGTCGCCGTTGTCGGCGCACATGCGCAGCGGCATTTCGCAGTGCAGGCGCTGTCGGCGGCCTGCAGCAGGGCGCCCACGCTTTCGCTGTGGGCGGCGAGCGCCACCATGCCAATGCCCACGCCCAGGCCCAGGCCAAATCTTTGCTCACGCCGGGCAAAACGGTAGTCCGCCAGGGCCAGCTCGAAGGCCCGGCGGTTGCCCAGGCCAGTCAATTCGTCGTGCGTGGCCTGGAAGGCGATTTCCTGGCTCAGGCGGCGTTGCTCGGTCACGTCGCGGAACACCAGCACGACGCCCTGCACCTCGCCATCGGCATCCTGGATGGGCGAAGCGGCCGCCTCCACCAGCAGGCGCGCGCCCTGGCGCGAGAGTTCGGACTGCGCCCAGATTCCAGGCCCGCTCCAGCCGTTTGCATAGCTGCTGCAGGGCCTTGCTGGGCATTGCCTGGAGTCACCAAGAGGACTGCCATCCAAAGACAGCCCACTTGCTTGGGGCGCATCGGCGCCACCCTATCGATACTCAATCGACATCGATGGTGGTGGCCACGGCCACTACGGCAACACCCAGCAGCAGCCAACAAATGTGGCGGGCCGATGTCCGGGGGGCCACGTGTTTTTGCAGCTGCGGAATCAGGTCTGCCAGTGCTACGTACACAAAACTGCTGGCAGCAGCCGCCAGAAAATACGGCAGCAAGGGTTTGAGCGGCTCCACCAAGGCATATCCCACCAGCCCGCCCAGAACGGTCACCGCCCCTGCCAGGGCCACCTTGGCCACGGCCCTTTGGCGCCCGTTGGCGCCGCGGCGCACCACAGCCAGGTCGCCCAAATGGTGCGGCACTTCGTGGGTAAGTATCGCCAGCGAAGCCAGTGCGCCGAGCTGCATGTCCGCAATGAACGCAGCGGCAATCAGCAGCCCATCACCAAAGCAATGCACGCTGTCGCCCACCAGCACAGCCCACACCCCGGCCATGACCCGGCCGTCGGCCTGCCCGGCCTGCCCATGCGGGTTAGCGTGAACGGGGTGGTGCTCATGCCCGTGGTGCCACAGCTCGACCTTGTCGAGCACAAAGAAGATCAGCAGGCCCATCAGCAGCGCGATGCAGATGCGCTTGGGCTCCACGCCACCCGTCAGGGCCTCGGGCAGCAGGTGCAGGCAGGCCGTTGACAGCAGCGCGCCGGCCGCAAAGCCCAGCATGTCGGGAGCAAAGCGGCTGGATTCGCGCGGGTTGACCCACGCGGCCAGCCACACACTGCCAACGCCAGCGAGCAGGGTGCCAAGAAAGATGGAAAGTAACAGCATCGGGTGTATTCCGGAAAAGTGGGTGGGAATGGGCAGGCTTTGCATTGCGCACATAAAAACGCAACACGATTGCGGTATAGTAACTACTTTAACGCAACCCAATTGCAATAAAGTACGCCATGCAGCCCACCGTCGATCCCATCAACGCCTTGCTTGTGGCGCACGGCCTGCGGCGCACCTATGCCTCCAAACTGGTGCTGGGCTGGTTTCTGGCGCACCCCGATACCAGCTACACGCACAGCCAGTTGCTCTCCGTGCTGGCCGAAGACCAGCACGAGGAACTGGACAAGGTGACCCTCTACCGCCTGGTCGACCGCCTGACCCAGGTCGGCCTGCTGTTGTGCCGTGTGGACGTGCAGCGCGTGCGCCGCTTTCAGGCCATGCCTGCCAGCGTGCACGCCATTCCCCACTTTGAATGCCAGAGTTGCCACCGCGACAGTCCGCTCTCCGATGCACTCCAGGCCAGTACCCACGACCTGGAGCGGGCGGCGCAAAGCGCGCTGGAGGCGCTGCGGGCCTTGGGCTACCAGGGCCACAGCATGGACTTTGCGGTGCGCGGCGTATGTGCCGATTGCGTAAACGGAGCCAGCCATTGATTCAGACCACCCAACTCAGCTACTGCTATCCCGGTAGCGTGCCCCTCCACTTTCCGGATGTGCACCTTGCGCAGGGCAGCGTGCTCCTGCTCAGTGGCCCGTCAGGCTGTGGCAAGTCCACCTGGCTGGCCCTGGTGGCGGGTCTGGTCAGGGCGACTGCCGGGTCCGTAACGGTGGCCGATCAGGCCCTGGGCGCCCTCAATCGGGTTGCCTCGGATGCCTGGCGCGCCAGAACGATTGGCTTCCTGCCGCAAAAACTGCACCTCAGTGCGGCCTTGACGGTGGCCCAAAACCTGGCCATGGCCCAGTGGGCCGCCGGGCAGCACGAAGACCAGCAACGCATTGCGGCCACGCTGGCGGCCCTGGGCGTGGCCGAGCTGGGTCGTCGCAAGCCCGCACAGCTCTCGGGTGGGCAGGCCCAGCGTGTGGCACTGGCGCGCGCGGTGCTGCTGCAACCCAAAGTCATTCTGGCCGATGAACCCACCGCCAGCCTGGACGACGAGTCGGCGGCCGCGGCCATTGGCCTGCTGCTGCAGACGGCGCGCCAGCAAGGCGCAAGCCTGGTGGTGGCCACCCATGACGCCCGTGTGGCGCCCCTGATTCCCGCCGGTGAGGGCGGACTGCCGGCCTACACCGCCGTCAAACTTTCGCGCCAGAGCGCCGTGGCAACCGTATGAAGACCATTGCACTTTCCTGGCGCTATTTGTGGTCCCGCCCGCTGGGCGCAACGCTCAACGTGCTGCTGCTCAGCCTGGGCCTGGCGTCCATCACCTTTTTGTTGCTGGTCAGCTTCCAGCTCGACAAGGCGTTCGAGAAGGACCTGGCTGGCATCGATGTGGTGGTGGGTGCCAAGGGCAGCCCGATGCAACTGATTCTGTGCGGGGTGTTCCACATCGATGTGCCGCCGGGCAACATCCCGCTCAAGGCGGTGAAGGCGCTGGAGAAGAACCCCTTGCTGGCCTCCGTCATTCCCATCAGCCTGGGTGACAACCTGCGCGGCTTTCGGATTGTTGGCAGCTCGCATGCCTATGTGGAGCACTACGGTGCCAGCCTGGCCCAGGGCCGCACATGGGACGCGCCCATGCAGGTGGTGGTGGGTTCCATCGTCGCAAAAAAACTGGGAATACAAGTCGGCAACAGCTTTGTCGGCTCTCACGGCCTGGGTGCCGGCGGACACCTGCACGGTGACAACCCGTATGCGGTGGTCGGCATCCTGCAGCCCACCGGCACCGTGATCGACCGGCTCATCGTGACCGACACCGCCTCGGTCTGGAAGGTGCACGAAGACTACACCGCCGTGGACGATGAAGACCGCAAGATCATGGAAGACGAGCGCGAAGTCACCATGGCGCTGATCCAGTACAAAACGCCCTTGGCTGCCATGAGCTTTCCGCGCCTGGTCAACACCACCACCGAGATGCAGGCGGCAGCACCCGCGGTCGAGATCTCGCGCCTGCTCAACATGCTGGGCATAGGCACCGATGTGCTACGCGCCTTTGCCGGCGTGCTGCTGCTCACCGCGGGACTGAGTGTGTTCATCGCGCTGTGGAGCGCGGTGCGCGAGCGGCGCGCCGATCTGGCGCTGTTGCGCATGCTGGGCGCGCCACCGGCCAGGATTGCCGCCCTGCTGATGGGCGAGGCACTGTGGCTGGGCGTGCTGTCGGCGGCCATTGGCGTGGCGGGCGGGCAGGCACTGACCGCGCTGATTGGCTGGATGCTGCAGCTGGACAACTCGCTGCTGATTGGCGGCCTGACGTGGCCGCTGGAGCTGCTGTGGGTGCCAGCGTTGGCCTGCGGCATTTCGTTGGCGGCCGCCATTTTGCCTGCCGCAGGGGCTTACCGCGTCAGTGTCCTGGAACTTCTTCAATCAAGGTGAATCTATGAAGCAATGGTTATTGGGTTTCGCTGCAGTGGCACTGAGTGCCCCGATATTTGCCGCAGCAGCACCGGCACTCAACCAGGAAACCCTGGATGACATTGCCAAGCACGAAGCCATTGCCGCCGCCCACACCACCGCGGCCAGGTGCCTGCGTGAAGGCAAGCCCGATGCGGAGTGCGAAGGTGCCTTGCAGGCGGCCTGCAAGGGCATTGCCATTGGCAAGTTCTGCGGCATGAAGCACTGAGGCCGACCACCGCCCCCCTCAGCGGCCGCGCTTCTTGTTGCGGTATTGGTCGGCCACCACGGCGGCCACGATGATGGCGCCCTTGACCATCTCCTGGTAGTAGGCGTCGATGCGGATGAAGGTAAAGCCCGACATCATCACGCCCAGGATCAGCACGCCGATCACGGTGCCGGTCACGCGGCCCAGGCCCCCCACCAGCGAGGTGCCGCCGATCACCACCGCGGCAATCGCATCAAGTTCATACATCACGCCCATGCCGGACTGCCCGGAAATCGCACGGGCCGCGGTGACACTGCCCGCAATGCCACTGAGCAGACCGGCGATGGTGTAGATCCATACCAGGTGGCGGTTGACGTTGATGCCCGAGACGCGCGCGGCCTGGCGGTTGGCGCCTATGGCGTAGGTGAATTTGCCGAAGCGCGTGTAGCGCAGAACGATGTGGAAGATGGCGGCAATCACCAGAAAAATATAGACCGGGTTGGCGCCCGAGCCGATCCAGGCAAAGTTGTCGGTCAGCATGGAGACCGGCATGCCGCCGGTGAACCACTTGGCAAAGCCGCGTGCGGCGACCATGGTGCCCAGGGTGGCGATAAAGGGCGGAATGGCGGTGAAGGCAATCAGCGAGCCGTTGAGCAGGCCGATGACCAGACCCACGCTCATGCCCGCCAGGATGGGCCAGATGATGGGCAGGTCGGTGAGCGCCGGGAACACGGCGCGCGGAAAGTCGGAGACCTGCGCCAGGCTGGCCGAGACCACCGCCGTGGCTGCCACCACCGAGCCGCTGGAGAGGTCAATGCCGCCGGTGATGATGACCATGTTCACGCCCACCGCAATGATGCCGATCACCGACATCTGCAGGATGATGATCTGCAGGCGCTCCAAATTGAAGATGAAGCTCTGGCCGTTGATGTACCAGCCCAGGGCCTCGAAGAACAGGCTGATGCCCACCAGCACCATCAGGATGCTGGCCTCGGGCGGGAGTTTGAATTTCGCGCTGGTGCCCACCGAGGGTGCGCGGGATGCTGTGGAGGTCGTCATATGCCCAACTTTGAAAAAATTATTTGGCCGCCAGGTCCATGATGGAGACCTGGTCGGCGTCCTTGCGGTCCAGGATGCCGCTCACATAGCCTTCGTGCATGACCACAATGCGGTCGCTCATGCCCAGCACTTCGGGCATCTCGGAAGAGATCATCAAAATCGCCACCCCCTGGCCCGCCAGTTCACTCACGAGGCGGTGGATTTCGGCCTTGGCGCCCACGTCGATGCCGCGCGTGGGCTCGTCCAGAATCAGGATCTTGGGGTGGGTCAGCAGCCAGCGCCCCACCAGCACCTTTTGCTGGTTGCCGCCCGACAGGTTGAGGATGATTTCGTCCATGCCCGGGGTCTTGACGCGCAGGCGCTGCGCCATGGCGATGCAGTCGGCGTTGAGCTGGCGGTTCTGCACAAAGCCGTTCTTGACATAGCGCTGGTTGAGCACCGCGCTGTCCATGTTTTCCTGGATGTTGAGGCCCAGGAAGCAGCCGGTCTCCTTGCGGTCTTCGGTCAGAAAGGCCATGCCGTGGCCGAGCGCGGTGGCCGGGCTGTGCATGGTCACCTCTTTGCCGTTGATGGCAATGCTGCCCGAGGTGGCCGGGGTCACGCCAAACAACGCCTCGGCCACGTTCGAGCGGCCCGAGCCCACGAGACCGGCCATGCCGACGATTTCACCGGCACGCACGTCAAAGCTGATATCTGAAAACACGCCGTCCAGGCACAGGTTCTTGATGGACAGCACCACCTCACCAATGGGCACTTCCATCTTGGGGAACATCTGCGTGATCTCGCGCCCCACCATCATCTTGATGATGTCGTCGCGCGTCACTTCCGTGGAGAGCTTGGTGGCAATGTACTTGCCGTCGCGGAACACCGAGAACTCGTCGGCAATCTCGAACAGCTCGTTCATCTTGTGGGTGATGTAGATGATGCCCTTGCCCTGCGCCCGCAGCGTGCGGATGATGGCAAACAGGTGGGCCACTTCCTTTTCGGTCAGGGCCGAGGTGGGCTCGTCCATGATGAGCACATCGGAGTTGTAGGACACGGCCTTGGCAATTTCCACCATCTGGCGGCTGGCCACTGACAGGGTCTGTATTTCCACGCGCACATCGATGTCGATGTTGAGCGTCTTGAACAGGGCTTCGGTCTTGCGGTAGAGCTCGGCGTGGTCGACAAAGCCGAAGGCGTTTTTGGGCTCGCGCGTGATCCAGACGTTCTCGGCCACCGTCATGTGCGGCATCAGGTTGAGTTCCTGGTGGATCATGGCGATGCCTTTGTTCAAGGCATCGATGGGGGATTTGAGGGTGATGGGCTGGCCCTTGAGGCGGATGTCACCGCGGTCCGGGATGTAGATGCCGGCAATGATCTTCATCAGCGTGGACTTGCCCGCGCCGTTCTCCCCCATCAGGGCATGCACGGTACCGGCGCGCAGCTTGAAGCCCACGTTGTCGAGCGCGACCACGCCGGGAAAGCCCTTGCGGATGCCCTTGATTTCCAGAAGCGGTGGCTCGGCGGCGCGCGGTGGCAGCGCGGCAGGGGCGTCCAGTGTGGCGGATTCAGACATCGGTTTACCTGTTCAAACAAAAGGCAACAAGGCAAGCCCCTGCGGGCTTGCCTTGCGGGGCTGCGCTGCTTAGTTCTTGCCGGTGTACTTGCCCAGGTTGGCAGGTGTCACCAGTTCAAACGGGATGTTGACGAAGCGCTCCACAGGCTGCTTCTTGATCAGCTTGAGGGCGGCATCCACCGCGCCCGAACCCTGACCGGCCGCGTTCTGGAACACGGTGGCCTTCAGGTCTCCGGCCTTCATGGAAGCCAGCGCGTCGGGCGTGGCATCCACACCGCCTACGATGGTGGCGGGGGTCCACTTCTTGGCGGCCTTCAGGGCGTTGATGGCGCCAATGGCCATTTCGTCGTTGTTGGCGATGATGGCGTCAAACTTCACACCCGAGGACAGCCAGTTGGTGGTGATGTCCTGTGCCTTGGTGCGGTCCCAGGCGCCTTCGCGCTTGTCCACGATCTTCATGCCCGAGCATTCCTTGGTGGCGATGACTTCTTCAATGTCCTTGGTGCGGGTGCGGGCGGCTTCATTGGAGAGCTCACCCATCAGCACCAGGATCTCGCCCTTGCCCTTGAGCAGGCGGCAGACTTCCTGGGTTTCCAGGGTGCCGGAGACTTTTTCATCCGACGCCACAAAGGCCACGCCCTTGGGCAGCTTCTCGAAGTCGACGGGCTTGCGGTTCACATAGACCAGGGGGATGCCGGCATCGGCCACCATCTTGGTGATCTTGGGGGTGGCATCGGTGTCCACGGGGTTGACGATGATGGCGTCGACCTTTTGCGCAATCATGTTCTGGATCTGGCTCAGCTGCTTGCCCACGTCACCACCCGCGTCTTCCACCTGCACCGTGGCACCGGCCTTTTTGCCTGCGTCCAGGGTGCCGTTCTTCAGGATGGTCAAAAAGGTGTCGAGCTGGGCCATGGCCAGACCGATTTTTTGCGCATGCGCAGCCATGGGAGCCAGCAGGGTGGCGGATACGGCGGTGGCGATCAGAAGTTTTTTCATGGTGTCAGGGTCTCCGGAATATTGAATTGATTGGGTTGGAACGCAAACAGGTTTCTGCGACGCGCACTGGGTAGAAAGTTTTTGCGTCACGGTTCGAACTGTAGCCAAAATTTTCCAAAAAGGAAAAATATTTTCTAAGTGATTACACCTAGGGAAAGGTTTTTCTTTATAATCTACAGTCAGTCGCAGCAGGTCGATTCACGTCTGTATGGCAGCATTGCGCCAACACCCGCCGACCAACGACCCAATCCCTTTCTGATGGACACACGCCCCATGAGCACTTTGAATTTCCCCGCCGGCCGACCCTATGACCTGGCCTGCCTGGGCCGCCTGGCGGTGGACCTGTACGCCGAGCAGTTTGGCGCCCACCTGGAAGACGCCCGCAGCATGGCCAAGTACCTGGGCGGCAGCTCGGGCAACCTGGCCTTTGGCGTGGCCCGCCTGGGCCTCAAGAGCGCCATGATCGCCCGCGTGGGCGATGAGCAGATGGGCCGCTTTCTGACGCAAAGCCTGCAGGCCGAGGGCTGCGACACCTCGCAAATACAAATCGACCCCGAGCGCCTGACCGCCCTGGTGCTGCTGGGCCTGAAAGACCGCGATACCTTTCCCCTTTTATTCGTGCGCGAGAACTGCGCCGACATGGCAATTGATGCGGCGCTGATTGACGAAGGCTTTATTGCCAAGTGCCGTGCCCTGGCCATCACCGGCACGCATCTTTCTACTCCCACCACGCGCGCCGCCTCCACGGCCGCCCTCACCTTTGCGGCCAAGCACGGCGTGGTGCGCGTGCTCGACATCGACTACCGCCCGGTGCTGTGGGGTTTAACAAGCCGCGGCGCCGGTGAAAACCGTTACGTGGCCGACGCGCACGTGACGCAGCAGTTGCAGGACATGCTGCCGCACTTCGACTTGTTGGTAGGCACCGAAGAAGAATTCTTTATTGCCGGTGGTGTGGCCGATGACCTCATCGCCAGCCTGAAGGCGGTGCGTGCGCTGAGCAAGGCCACGCTGGTCGTCAAACGCGGCGCCCTGGGTTGCTGCGTGATCGAGGGTGCGATCCCCGCGCGCATCGAAGACGCCACCACCTACCAGGGCGAGCGCGTGGAGGTGCTCAACGTGCTGGGCGCGGGCGACGCGTTTTTGTCCGGCCTGATGGCCACGCTCTTGCAGGGCAAGGATTGGGCGGAATCGACCCGGGTGGCCAATGCCTGCGGCGCCATCGTGGTCTCGCGCCACGCCTGCTCCGCCGCCATGCCCACCCCCACCGAACTGGCCCACTGGTTCAGCGGCAGCCGCAACCCCCAGGTGGATGCCGATGCGCAACTCGCGCACCTGCACCGCGTCAGCACCGCCCGCCCGCAGTGGAGCGATTTGTGTGTCATGGCCTTTGACCACCGGAGCCAGTTTTACGATCTCGCGCGGGAAGCCGGTGCGTCAGACAACAAGATTCCCTCCTTGAAAAAGTTATTGGTGCAAGCCGCCGCCCAAGTCGAAGAGGCACGCCAGATGCAGGGCCACACCGGCGTGTTGGTGGACGGTGGCGACTACGGCCGCGACGCCCTGGCCAGCGCCACCGGCCGGGGCTGGTGGGTGGGCCGCCCGGTCGAATTGCCGGGCTCACGCCCCCTGCGCTTTGACGGCACCCGCTCGATTGGCAGCGCGTTGATCCACTGGCCCACCGAGCAGGTGGTGAAGTGCCTGGTGCACTACCACCCCGACGACCACTACCAACTGCGCCTGGAGCAGGAGCAAAAGGTGCTGGAGCTGTGGGAGGCCACGCGCGAGAGCGGCAACGAGCTGCTGCTCGAAATCATTTTGCCCAAGGCCCAGACTGTGGCGGGCCAGGAAGATGCGGCCGTGCTGCGCGCCGTCAAACGCTTTTACAACCTGGGAGTAAAACCCGAGTGGTGGAAGCTGGCGCCCATGTCGGCCGCCGGCTGGAGCAGCCTGGAAGCCCTGGTGGCCGAGCGCGACCCGCACTGCCGCGGCGCCGTGATCCTGGGCCTGAACCAGCCCATCTCGCACCTGGTGGACAGCTTCCGCAACGCCACCAACCCCATCGTCAAGGGCTTCATGGTCGGGCGCAGCCTGTGGGTGGCCGAGTCGCTGGCGTGGCTGCGCGGTGACATCAGCGACGCTACATTCGTCGCCAAGGTGGCCGCCAACTACACCGTGCTGGTGGATGCCTGGCGCAACCGGCGCAGCATGGTGCGCGCCGTCTCCTGAAGCGTATTTGCAAAGCGAAAAAGACATGACAACCATCCGACTGACCATGGCCCAGGCCCTGGCGAAATACCTCGCAGCCCTGCGCGTGGAAATGGCCGACGGCAGCGTGGAGGCCTACTGCGGCGGCGTCTTCACCATCTTCGGCCACGGCAATGTGGCGGGCATGGGCGAGGCCCTGTGGGCCGAGCGCGCGCAGCTGCCCACCTTCCGCGCCCACAACGAGCAGGGCATGGCCCACGCGGCCATTGGCTATGCCAAGGCCCACATGCGCCAACGCATGATGGCGGTGTGCACCAGCATTGGCCCGGGCGCCACCAACATGGTGACCGCCGCGGCCGTGGCCCATGTGAACCGCATCCCCGTTTTGTTATTGCCTGGCGATACCTTTGCCACGCGCGCACCCGACCCGGTGTTGCAGCAGGTGGAGAGCTTCCAGCAGGGCGATGTGTCGGCCAACGACACCTTCCGCCCTGTCACCCGTTACTTCGACCGCATCAGCCGCCCCGAACAACTCCTGACCGCGCTGCCGCGCGCCATCCAGGTCATGACCGACCCGGCCAGCTGCGGCCCGGTGTGTCTGGCCCTGCCGCAGGACGTGCAGGCCCATGCCTTTGACTACCCCGAGAGCTTTTTTGCGCCCGAGCTGATCCGCTTCCGTCGCCCCCCCGCCGATGCCTTTGAGCTCAGCCGCGCCGCTGCCTTGCTCAAGACTGCGAAGCAGCCGCTCATCGTGGCCGGTGGCGGTGTGCTCTACAGCCAGGCCTGTGATGGCCTGCGCGCCTTTGCCGAACGCTTTGGCATTCCGGTGGTCGAGTCGCACGGTGGCAAAAGCGCCCTGCCCTGGGACCATGCCCTGAACCTGGGCGCTATTGGTGTGGACGGCGGCCCTGCCGCCAACACGCTGGCACGCGAGGCCGATGTGGTGTTTGCAATAGGCACGCGCCTGCAGGATTTCACCACCGGCTCGCACGCGCTGTTTGCCAACGCCAAATTGCTCAGCCTGAACGTGCAGCCCTTTGATGCGGGCAAATGGAGCGGTACCGCCCTGGTGGCCGATGCGAAGGTGGGCCTGGTGCAACTCAGCGATGCACTGGGTGCCTGGTCGGCAGACGCCGCCTGGACTACCCGCGCAAAAGTGCAAGCCGCAGGCTGGCTGCAGAAAGTCACCGAACTGACCACGAACGTGCCCACGGAGGGCACCTTGCCCTACGACGCCGAAGTGATGGGCGCGGTGCGCGACTCGCTCAATGACGCGGGTGGCGACAGCGGCGCGCACGACGTGGTGGTCTGCGCCGCAGGCACCCTGCCGGCCGAGCTGCACAAGCTCTGGCGCGCCAGCCTGCCCGGCAACTACCACATGGAATACGGCTTTTCGTGCATGGGCTACGAGATCGCAGGCGCCTTGGGCGTGAAGATGGCGCGGCCCCAGCAGGAGGTGATTGTGATGGTGGGCGATGGCTCCTACATGATGATGAACTCCGAGCTGGCCACGTCCGTCATGCTGGGCAAAAAGCTCATCGTGGTGGTGCTGGACAACCGGGGTTACGGCTGCATCCAGCGCCTGCAAACCGCCACCGGCAGCGAGCGCTTCAACAACATGCTGGATGACTGCATCCCCGAAGGCGGTGAAGCCAGCACCATCGACTTTGCCATGCACGCAGCGGCCATGGGTGCGGACGCGGTGCACGTGAAAAACGTGGCCGAACTGAAGACCGCCATGGTCAAAGCCCGTGCCGCCAAGCGCAGCCAGGTGCTGGTGATTGACACCACCCACACCCGCACCACCGCCGAAGGCGGCTGCTGGTGGGAAGTGGGCATTCCCGAAGTGTCCACACGCCCCGCGGTGAACGCGGCACACTCCGGCTGGCAGCTGGCCAAGCAAAACCAGCGCGTCTGAACACGCGACACAAACAACCCTTTTATTTTTGAAGAGAAAACCATGAGCTGGAACGTACAAATTGGTGTCAATCCCCTGTCTTGGATGAACGACGACCTGCCCTCGCTGGGCGGCGAAACCCTGCTGGAAACAGCCTTGCGCGAGGGCAAGGAAATTGGCTACGAAGGCTTCGAGCTGGGCAACAAATTCCCCAAGGATGGCCCCGGCCTGCAGGCCAAGCTGGCCGAGTTTGGTCTGGCCTGCGTGTCGGGCTGGTACTCGGGTTTTCTGGCCGAAGTGGAGACGGGCCAGAGCAATGCCGACGCGGTGGCCGCCGAGATCGAACGCTGCAAGGCGCACATGGCCAAGCTGCAATACAACGGCGTCAAAGTCGTGGTGTACGGCGAGTGCGCAGGCACGGTGCAGGGCCAGATCGACACGCCCGTTTCCAAGCGCCCCAAATTCGCCAGCGACGCGCTGTGGCAGGCCTATGCCGAGCGCTTGAACGCCTTTGGCGCGCACCTGCTGGCCACCTACGGCATCAAGCTGGCCTACCACCACCACATGGGCGCCTACGTGGAGTCACCCGCCGACGTAGACAAGCTCATGGCGCTGACCGACCCGGCCAAGGTTTTTTTGCTTTTTGACACCGGCCACGCCTACTTTGGTGGCGCCGCCGACCCGGTGGCGCTGCTGCAAAAACATGTGAAGCGCGTGGTGCATGTGCACTGCAAGGACGTGCGCACCCCCGTGATTGCCCAGGCCCGCAACGACAGCTGGAGCTTTTTGAACGGCGTGATCAACGGCACGTTTACCGTGCCGGGCGACGGCAGCATCGACTACAAGGCGGCGCTCACCGTGCTGAAGAACGCCGGTTACGAAGGCTGGCTGGTCGTGGAAGCCGAACAGGACCCGGCCGTGGCGCCCAGCTACCAATACGCGAAAAAGGGCTATGACACCCTGCGCGCGCTGGTCAACGACTTAAGCTGAAGGAGATCCCATGGTCAGCCCCTTGCTCGCCAAAGCCGCCCCCCAAGGCCGCGAAATCGTCAATGTCACACCCGAGCGCGCGGGCTGGACGCACGTGGGTTTCAGGGCCGTGCGCCTGAATGCCAACGAGAGCGAAACCGTGGACACAGGAGAGCGCGAGCTCTGCCTGGTGGTGCTCACCGGCACGGTGGATGTGACGGTGGACGGTGTGACCTTTTCAAATTTGGGCACGCGCAAAAGCGTGTTTGAGGAAGTGTCACCCGCGGCCGTGTATGTGCCAGCGGGCAAGACCGTGACCGTGGGCAATGTGCCCGGCGCGGTGGCCATGGCCGAAGTGGCGCTGTGTACCGCGCCGTCTGGCCCGGCCAGCTCGGCCGAGGTATTTGTGATCGATTCGGCCAGCATGCGCCGCAGCGTGCGCGGCAAGGGCACCAACACCCGTTACGTGTGCGACATCCTGCCGCACGACGACCCGCGCGCTGCCCATTTGCTGGTCGTGGAGGTAATGACCCCGGCCAGCCATTCGTCAAGCTACCCGCCCCACAAACACGATGTGGAGCAGCCGCCGGTGGAAACGCAGTTGGAAGAAACCTACTACCACCGCCTCAACCCGCCGCAGGGCTTTGCTTTCCAGCGCATTTACACCGACGACCGCAGCCTGGACGAGGCCTGTGCCGTTGAAAACCACGACGTGGTGATGGTGCCGCGTGGCTACCATCCCGTGACGGCACCGCACGGCTACGACAACTACTACCTCAATGTCATGGCCGGACCCAAGCGCTTCTGGGTTTTTAAAAACGACCCGGCGCATGAGTGGATGCTGGCGCCTGCAGTCTGAAACAACGCTGTCCTTATTGCGCCGCTGGCGTGTGGCCAAAGCCAGCTGCAAAGGTTTGCCGCAGGTGCTGCACCAGCAGCGACACCGTGCGCGGCACATGCGGTGTGTACGGCCGTATCACATACAGGTGTTCGGCAAAGGCGCGCACGCTGCGCCACCGGGGCAACACCCCCACCAGCTTGCCGGACTGGATATACGGCTGCGCCGTGAAGTCGGGCAGCAGGGCCAGGCCCAGCCCGGCCAGGGCCGCGTCGCGCAGCGCCTCGCTGTTGTTGGCCGCAAAGCCGCCCGACACCTGCACCGTCACCAGCGCATCGCGCGCGCGGCTGGCGCGCGCCTCGAAGGTCCAGGCCGGGCTTTCATTCGCACGCGGGTAGTGCAGGCAGTTGTGGGCGGGCAAGTCGGCGGGCTCATGCAGGTCGGCGGCGCGGCGCAGGTAGGCGGGCGACGCGACCAGCAAGGTCTCGGTCTTGCACAGCGGCCAGGCCACATGGGTTTCGGGTGGCGAGTCGGCATGGCGTATGGCCAGATCAAAGCCCTCCTTGCCCAGCGAGCGCAGGCGGTCGGACATGTCGAGCTCGATGCGCACCTCGGGGTAGTCGCGGAAAAACTGCGGCAACTGGGGAACGAGCTGCTGGCGTGCAAAGGCCACCGGCGCGGTGATTTTCACCCGGCCGCGGGGCGTCTCGGCCATGTCGCGCACCTGGTCGAAACTCTGCGCGATGTGCTCGAAAGAGGCCTGTGTTTCTTCCACCAGGCGCTGCCCGGCTTCCGTCAGGCGCACGCTGCGGGTGGTGCGCTGCACCAGGCTCACCCCGGCGATGCGCTCGAGCTCGGCAATGCGCTGGCTCATGGCCGCCTTGCTCACATTCAGACGCTCGGCCGCCGCCGTGTAGCTGCCCTGGCCCGCCAGGGTGGAGAGCCAGTAGATGTGGCTCCACAGCGATTCGACTTTTTGTGCTTTCATGGCTGCATTGTTTACCATATTGAACAATGAATTCAAGCCTGTGTGCTGTTCATTTGCTATCTGCCCCCCTACACTGCGCCATCGCCGTCGCCATAGCTGGCATCAACAACCCAACCTGAGACACCCATGACCCCTTACAACGATTCCTCCGAAGTCGCCCAGTACATCCAGGGCGCGCGCAGCGCGGGCACTAGCACCCGCACCCAAGCCGTCTACAACCCCGCCACCGGCGCTGTGGCGCGCCAGGTGCGTCTGGCCAACGCAGCCGATGTGGACGCTGCTGTAGCCAGCGCCAATGCCGCCTTCCCGAAGTGGGCTGACACGCCCCCCATCCGCCGCGCCCGCATCATGTTCAAGTTCCTCGAGCTGCTGAACGCCCACAAGGACGCGTTCGCCCGCGTCATCACCGCCGAGCACGGCAAGGTGTTTACCGATGCGCAGGGCGAAGTGGCGCGCGGCATCGACATCGTCGAATTTGCCTGCGGCATTTCGCAATTGCTCAAGGGCGACTTCACCGACCAGGTGAGCACCGGCATCGACAACTGGACGCTGCGCCAGCCGCTCGGTGTGGTCGCTGGCATCACCCCCTTCAACTTCCCCGTGATGGTGCCCATGTGGATGTTCCCGGTGGCCATTGCCGCGGGCAACACCTTTGTGCTCAAGCCAAGCCCCTTGGACCCCAGCGCCAGCCTGCTGATTGCCGACCTGTTCAAGCAAGCCGGTCTGCCCGATGGCGTGTTCAACGTGGTGCAGGGCGACAAGGAAGCCGTGGACGCGCTGCTGGAGCACCCCGATGTGAAGGCCATCAGCTTCGTCGGCTCCACGCCCATTGCCAACCACATCTATGAAACCGGTGCCCGCCACGGCAAGCGCGTGCAGGCCCTGGGCGGCGCCAAGAACCACATGGTGGTGATGCCCGATGCCGACATCGACCAGGCCGTGGACGCGCTGATCGGCGCCGGTTACGGCTCGGCTGGCGAGCGTTGCATGGCCATCAGCGTGGCCGTGCTCGTGGGCGATGTGGCAGGCCGCCTGATCCCCAAGCTGCTGGAGCGCACCAAGTCCCTCAAAGTCCTGGACGGTATGAACCTGCAAGCCGAGATGGGCCCCATCGTGACGCAGGCCGCGTTTGAGCGCATCACCGGCTACATCGCCCAGGGCGTGAGCGAAGGCGCCACCCTCTTGCACGACGGCCGTGACTTCAGCGGCGCCTCTGCTGGCGAAGGATGTGAAAAAGGCTTCTGGATGGGCGGCACGCTGTTTGACAACGTGACCCCCGACATGCGCATCTACAAGGAAGAAATCTTCGGCCCGGTGTTGTCCTGCGTACACGTGAAAGACCTGGCCGAGGCGGTGGACCTGATCAATGCGCACGAGTTTGGCAATGGTGTGAGTTGCTTCACCCGCGACGGCAACGTGGCCCGCGAATTCAGCCGCCGCATCCAGGTCGGCATGGTCGGCATCAACGTGCCGATTCCCGTGCCCATGGCCTGGCACGGTTTTGGTGGCTGGAAGAAGAGCCTGTTTGGCGACATGCACGCCTACGGCGAAGAGGGCGTGCGCTTCTACACCAAGCAAAAGTCCATCATGCAGCGCTGGCCCGAGAGCATTGGCAAGGGGGCCGAGTTTGTGATGCCCACAGCGAAGTAAGGCCAGGTGAGCGATACCTTGTCCTCAGCCACGCCCCCAGTCCTGCCGGACTGGGAGCTGTACCACGCCCTGCGCGAGCAGTGGACGCATGAGGACAACCTGGTCAACCACCGGCTGATGTGGCTGATCCTGTCGCAGGGCCTGCTGTTTACCGCCTATGGCACGCTGACCATCGACAAGCACCGCTGGCTGGTCTATGGCTTTCCGATCTTTGGCATGGCGGTGGCAGGGGTGATTGGCATCAGCATCTTTGCCGCCCTCGATTCGTCGCGCGCGATCGAGGCAGCCTACCGCCAGGCCGGGCTGGAGCGGCTGTGCCACCTGGTGCCGCAAAGCGCCTCAAGCCACCGCGGTAACTGGGCGGCCAAGGCGCTGCCCTCTGTTTTTGCAACCTTGTGGTTGCTGGCAGCCACCGGCTTTATCCAGGCAAGTTGAACCGCCTGCCAACGCTCCGGCTGCCAAAAAAAGCTGGCCGGGTTGCCGGATGGGAGTGCAGAATCGCAGGCAAATCCATTTGTCTGCATGACCGATCACACCCCACCTTCCGCCGGCCCCGTGCCCCACGGCGCCCTGACCAGGCGGGGGGCCCAGCCAGCGCCGAAGAAGTTTCGCCTGGTGCGCTACGTCGCGCTCACCAGCCTGTTGGGGGTGCTCATGGTGCTCGTGCCACTGGTGTACTTTTACCGCCATTTCGCCACCGAGGCGCTGGAGCAGCATGAAACGCACGACAACGTGGTCATTACCCAGATCTTTGCCAGCACCCTCTGGCCCCGGCATGCGGCCTATGTGCAGGCAGCGGCCAGGCTGAGCCGCCAGCAGTTGCAGCAGCACCCCCAGGTGGCGCAGATCCGCGCCGATGTGCTGCAACAGATGAAGGGACTGTCGGTGGTGAAGGTCAAGATCTATGACCTGCAGGGCCTGACCGTTTTCTCCACCGATGAAAAGCAGATCGGTGAGGACAAGAGCGATGACGACGGGGTGCGCGATGCCATTGCCGGCAAGGTGAGCAGCGAGATTGCTTTTGAAAACACCTTTGATGCCTTCGAGAAGGTCATCAACGACCGCAACCTGGTCTCCAGCTACATTCCCATTCGCGTGGATGACAGCCAACCGCCCCAGGGCGTGTTTGAGGTGTACTCGGACGTCACCGACTACGTGGCCGAACTGGAGCAGACCACCTGGGAGATCGTGGGCGTGGTGCTGGGCAGCCTGGCCTTTTTTTATGTCTTTCTGTATGCCATCGTGCGCCGGGCCGATCAGGTGCTGCGCCGCCAGGCGGACAGCGAGGCGCAGGCGCAGGAGGCATTGCGGGCCTACCAGGCCCTGCATGACCCACTCACCGGTTTGCCCAACCGCGAGAGCCTGATGCAACAGCTTGCCGCCCGGTTGCAGGCCAGCCATGGCGGTAACCTGAAATGTGCGGTGCTGTGCCTGGGCCTGGACGGCTTCAAGGAGATCAACGATTCGGTTGGCCACCGGGTAGGGGATGCGGCGCTGGTGGAGGTGGGGCGGCGCCTGCAGGCCCTGTTTGGCGATAGCCAGATCACGGCCCGCATGGGGGGCGACGAGTTTGTGATCGCCATCGGCGAGTTGGACCCCGGGCAGGCGGTGGAGCGCATGGTGTTGGCGTTGGAGCGCGCGCAGAAGGCCATCGCCGGCCAGTCCATCCTGGTGGAAGACCACGAGCTGACGCTGAGCGCCAGTGTGGGCGTGGCCATTTACCCCGAAGACGGGCAGGACGTGGCCGAACTGCTGAAGGCCGCCGATACCGCGCTGAATCACGCCAAACGCGCCGGACGCAACAGCTGCCAGTTTCACACCGCGGGCATGAACGACCATGTGCTGGAAATGCTGTGGGTGGAGCGCGACTTGCGCCGGGCCCTGGAGGAAGAACAGTTCGTGCTGTACTACCAGCCCAAGATCGATCTGGTGAGCGGCCGCATCACCGGGGCCGAGGCGCTGATACGCTGGCTGCACCCCACGCGCGGACTGGTGATGCCAGGCCAGTTCATCCAGGTGGCCGAAGAGCGCGGCCTGGTCGTGGCGCTGGGCCACTGGGTGCTGCAGGAGGCCTGTCGGCAAAACAAGGCCTGGCAGGAGGCCGGTATGGCCGAGTTGCCGATTGCCATCAATTTGTCGGCCCAGCATTTCAAGCAAAGCACGCTGCTGCGCGATGTGCGGCAAACCCTGCATCACCACGCACTGGGCGCCGACTGCCTGGAGCTCGAGCTCACCGAGAGCTCCATCATGCAGGACGCAGCCACCACCATAGCCACCATGCGCCAGCTCAAGTCCGTTGGCGTGGTGCTGGCGCTGGATGACTTTGGCACCGGTTACTCGTCCCTGAGCCAGCTCAAGGGCCTGCCCCTGAGCAACCTGAAGCTCGACCAGTCTTTTGTGCGCGGCCTGCCCGACGACCACGACGACCTGGCCATCTGCACCGCCGTGATCGCCATGGGCCAGGCGCTGGGCCTCAAAGTCATTGCCGAAGGCGTGGAGACGGCCGAGCAATTGGCGACACTGCGCGCGCTGGGCTGCGACGTGGGCCAGGGCTACCTGTTTGCCCGTCCCCTGCCGGCGCCGCAGTTTCTGGACTTTGTGCAGCGCCATGGCGGTGTCGAGGTCACGGCCTTTGCCGACCTTGGCGGCGGCCACAGCCCGGACTGACCAGGGCGCTTGGGGCGCCACGCGCTCGCAGGGGCCCGTGCAGGTGCCTACTCCGGCGCCACCCGCAAGGCCTCCAGAAAGCGCGAGACCATGTTGTAGGCGGCAATCACGCCGACCAGCTCCACCTGCTGCTGTGGCGAACCCAGGGCCTGCTGCAGGCGGGCAAAACAGGCGTCACCGACCTGCACCGAGCGGGTCATCTCCAGTGTGAGTTCCAGCACGGCGCGCTCGGTGCTGGCAAACAAGCTGTCGTCATGCAGTGCCGCCGCGTAGTCCTGCAACGCGTCGAGCTGGGCCTGCGTGCCGCCTGCCTGCAGAAACTCCGGCGCGTGCTGCAGCAGCTCGTAATCGGCCCGGTTGAGCACGGCCACGGCGCAGATGGCCAGCTCGCGCAGCTTCGGCTCCAGCGAAAGCGCATTGCGCACCGCGCCCAGAAACGCATTCCAGCCCACCGCATAGGCCGGGCTGGTGAGCAGCATGCGGTCCAGGTTGAGCAGGTTGCCACCGCGCCGCTGGCGGATGGCGGCCACCACGTCCACAGGGCCCAGCTGTTCGTCGGGAACCAGGGGGATGCGCCGGGAGGAGTGCGCCATGTTCAATCCACCGCCGCCATCAGCTCGGCGTCGTGGTGGCGCTGCTGCTCTTCCATCACCAGCTGGCCGAGCTCGCGCTTCAAGGCGTTGAAGGCCGCAGACGAGGGGTCGCGCAGGCGCGGCAGATCCACCAGCAGGTCGCGCTTGACGGTGCCGGGCCGGTAGGTCATGACCACAATGCGGTCGGCCAGATAAATGGCTTCCTCGATGCTGTGGGTGACAAAGATCACCGTCTTGCCCAGCTCGGCCCAGATGCGCAGCAGCTCGTCCTGCAGGTTGCGCCGGGTCAGTGCGTCGAGGGCACCGAAGGGCTCGTCCATCAGCAGGATGGGCGAGTCGAGTGCCAGGACACGGGCAATCGCCACGCGCTGGCGCATGCCGCCCGAGAGGTCTTTGGGGAAGCGGTTGCGAAAGTCGGTGAGGCCCAGCTTGGCCAGCAAGGTGCCCACGGTGCTGTCAATCTGCTGTGCCGACTCTCCCTTGATCTCCAGACCGAAGGCGATGTTTTTCTCCACCGTCATCCACGGGAAAAGCGCGTATTCCTGGAACACCATGCCGCGGTCCGGGCCGGGGCCGCTGACCGCCTGGCCGCCGGCGGTGATGCTGCCGCTGCTGGGCAGCGAGAAACCGGCAATGGCGTTGAGCAGGGTCGACTTGCCGCAGCCCGAGGGGCCGAGCAGGCAGACAAACTGGCCTTGGGGAATGTCCAATGTGATGTCTTTGAGGGCGACCACTTCACGGTCTGCGCTGGCAAAAATTTTGTTTACACCGGCCACGGCGATATGGGTAGCGGTCATGTCAATGTTCCAGGCCACGGTGCCAGCGCAGCAAATAGTTATTCAGTTTGTTCACGCCAATGTCGATGGCCAGGCCCAGCATGCCGATGCTGATCATGCCGGCGATGATCTTGTCGGACCAGAAGTACTCGCGTGCCTCCAGGATGCGAAACCCGAGGCCGTTGTTCACCGCGATCATCTCCGAGACGATGACCACGATGAAGGCGGTGCCGATGCCGATGCGCACACCCGAGAGGATGTAGGGCACGCTGGCGGGCAGGATGACGCGCAGGAACAGCGTGCGCTGGTTGGCGCCCAGGTTGCGCGCGGCACGCAAATAGATGCCGTCCACATGGCGCACTCCGGCAATCGTGTTGATCAGCACCGGAAAGAAAGCGCCAATGCTGATAAGGAAGACGGCGGGCGGGTTGCCCAGACCGAACCACAGGATGGCCAGCGGAATGTAGGCAATCGGCGGAATGGGCCGCAGCACCTGCGCCAGCGGGTTGAGCCACGCATACACACGTGGGCTGGCCCCCATCACCAGGCCCAGCGGCAGGGCCAGACCGGCGCCCACAACGAAGCCCACCAGCACCCGGTACATGCTGCCCGTGGCGTCCAGGATCAGTTCGCCGGAGATGGCCCAGGCAGCCCAGCTGCCCTCGAACTCGGCATAGGGTTTGGCGGGCAATAAATAAGCCACCCAGCGTGTCACCACCGCCCAGGGCGAGGGCAGCACGTGTTCGTTGACCCAGCCCATGGCACACACGCCTTGCCAGATGGCTACCAACACGATGGGCACAATCAGCCCGGCGCCGACTTCGCGCCAACGGAATTTGCTTTGCATGACGGCTTACTTCACGCCCAGGGATTTTTTGGCGGCGTCCAGCAAGTCGGTCTTGACCCAATCGGTAGCCACCGGCGGCTTGTCCATCTTGCCGATGCCGGCCTTCACCATCATGTCGGTGGAGACCTGGATGTGTGCGGGCGTGATGTCAAAGCTGTAGGGCGAGTTGCCAATGGCGTCGTCAAAGTCGTCCTTGGTGATCTGGCCCTTGAACAGGGTTTGCGTCACGTATTTTTCGGCCACGGCCTTGTTGTCGATAAAGGTCTTGGTGGCCTCGACAAAGCAGCGCATGAATTTTTCCGCCGTGGGGCGGTGTTCCTTGTAGAACTTTTCCGTCATCACCAGGGTGCGCACCGGCTCGCCGATCGGGGTGTCGTAGGGCTTGATGACCTCCACGCCAAAGTTCTTGTTGATTGCCTGCGAGCCCTGCGGCTCGGTCTGCATGATGGCATCGAGATTCTTGCCAATCAGCGCGGCATTCAGGTCCGGGTAGCTGAGGTAAATCAGCTGCACGTCCTTGCCCGGTGCGTCGGCGGAGGTGAGGCCGTTTTGCGCCAGCTCGGTGGCCAGCAGCAGCTCCTGGATGCTGCCGCGCGTGACACCCACTTTTTTGCCCTTGAGGTCTTTCACCGTCTTGATGCCCGCATCGGGCCGCGCCACCAGGCGTGCGCCGCCCTTGGCAAAACCGGCCACCACATAGATCGGGATGCCCTTGGCACGGCCCGAGATGGCGGCTTCCGACGCGGTGGCGCCCACATCGAGCTCACCGGCGATGATGGCTTGCATCACGTCGAGCCCCTTGGCAAAGGTGCTCTCCTCGACCTTGATGCCACACTTGGGCGCGATCTCCTTGATGTAGGAGATGGCGGCAAAGTGCGCCAGCTTGAGGTTGCCCAGGCGGATCACGTCATCGGCGGCGTGGGCGGAAGAACTGGTGAACGCGGTGAGGCTGGCGCAGGCCAGCAGGCCCGCGGCAAGGGGTTTGAACATGGTGTGTCTCCTGTTGGTTGTTGGGGCCAGGTGCGCGTGCGTCTGGCGGTGAGCCGATTGTGGCGCGCGTGCGCCTGCTTTGCATCTGTAGAAATACGCAGGTTCGGGCCACGCGGGGCGGTAAACTGCGCCTCAGTCAAAAAAGCCATTGCAATGGCCAGACACCCAGACCAGCAGGGGAGACCACCGGGGCCTAACACCACCGAGCACGTGCATATTTCGTTCAATCCCAAGCGGCGGCTGCTGGATATGTGGTCGCGGATAACGCGCACAAACCAGGGCCGCAGCACGCCGGTGGTGCAGCCAGAGCACGGCTCCCGCAATGCCGTGCTGCCCGCCGTGGCCACCCTGGTACTGGGGCTGACGCTGACGGCGGGCGGCGTCTGGTGGCAGGCCCGTGTGCTCGACCAGGCCAGCCAGCTGCGCTTTGGGCAAAGCGTGGAGCGCATTGAGGCCGAAGTGATGCGACGCATGAACCAGGCGGTCTACGGCCTCAAGGGCGCACGCGGCGCCATGGCGGCCAACCCGCAGTTCAACCGCCAATCTTTCCGTGCCTACGTGGCCTCGCGCGATTTGCCCACGGAGTTTCCCGGCATACGCGGCTTTGGCCTGATCGAACGTATGCCACGCACGGCGCTGCAGCGCTTCGTGGCCGAGCAGCGCCAGAGCGGCGCGCCGGATTTTGCAGTACACACCAGCGGCAACGCGGCGGACCTGCTGGTGGTGAAGTATGTGGAGCCCCTGGCCTCCAATGCCGAGGCACTGGGCTTTGATTTGGGCCAGGATGCGGTGCGCCGCGCTGCGGTCGAATACGCCATCGACACCGAGCAGCCCACGCTGCTGGCGGGCATCACCCTGCTGCAGGATGCCAGGCGTTCACCCGGCCTGCTGTTTCTGCTGCCGGTGTACCGCGACGGCAGCGCTGCCATGCAGTCCCCCGAGGAGCGCCGCAATGCGCTGGTGGGGGTTTTGTACACGCCCATTGTGGCCTCCGAGCTGCTCGATTCGGTGGGCATCATGGCCGACTACCAGCTGGAATTTGGCCTCTATGAGGGCCGGGAGGCAGACGCCAGCCAGCTGATCTTTGACAGCGCCACGCTCCGGACGCAACAGGCCGTGGCCAGTGCAGCCAGCGCAGCCACTGCCAGCTCGCCCAGATTTGGCGCCGACCGCCTGCTGCTGTTGGGCAGCCGCCTGTTCACCCTGCATACGCGCAGCACGCCCGGTTTTGAAGCGGCACAGGACCGCGCCAGCCTGCTGCTCACAGGCGCGGGCGGCCTGCTGGTGAGCTGCCTGATGGCCATCTCGGTGTGGCTGCTGGCCGTGGGCAGGCAACGCGCGCGCGATCTGGCTGAGGCCATGACCCTTGAGCTCGACCGCATGGCGCAGGTGGTGCAGCACACCGAAAACGCCGTCACCATCATGGACCGCGAGATGCGCATCCAGTGGGTCAACCAGGGCTTTTCCCGCATCACCGGCTTTTCCCCGGAAGAGGCCCAGGGCAAAACACCCAGCGAGCTGCTGGACTCGGGCCAGAGCCCGGCAGAGACCATCGCCACCCTGGTCGACGGCGCCCGCCGCGGCGTGGCCTGCCGGGTGGAGCTGATCAACCGCGCCCGCGACGGCCACCTGTACTGGGCCAATACCGAGGTGCAGCCCATGCTCGACAAGCAGGGCGCACTGGCGGGCTTCATGGAGATCGGCACCGACATCAGCGAGCAAAAAAGCACCCAGCACCAGCTCGAAGCCGCCATGCGCGATGCCCGCGCCCTGCTCGACACTGTGGAGACACATGCGATTGTCTCCACCACCGATGCCAGCGGGCGCATCACCGAGGTCAACGAGGCCTTTTGCCGCCTCAGCGGTTTCGGGCGCGCCGCGCTGCTGGGGCAGACGCACAGCGTGCTGCGCTCGGGCGAGCAAAGTGCCGCTTTCTGGCAGAACCTGTGGCAGACCATCAGCAGTGGCAAGCCCTGGCGCGGTGAAGTCTGCAACCGCGCCGCCGACGGTTCGCTATACTGGGTGGACAGCATGATTGCGCCCTTTGTGGGCGACCACGGGCGCATCGAGAAATACGTCGCCATCAGCACCGACATCACCGCGCGCCACCAGTCGGCCGAAAAGCTGCGCCAAAGCGAAGCCACCTTTGCCGCCGCCTTCCAGGACGCGGCCACCGGCATGGCCATGCTCTCGCCGCGCGGCCAGTGGCTGATGGCCAACCCGGCCATGTGCGACTTCATCGGGCTGGACCAGCAAGCCCTGCAGGAGATGAGCTTTCAGGACATCAGCCACCCGGACGAATGGGACACCGACCGTGAGCAGATGCAGCGCCTGCTCGAAGGCCAGATTCCGGTCTACCAGCGCGCCAAGCGCTACCT
Source organism: Comamonadaceae bacterium (assembly GCA_947374485.1). Lineage (GTDB taxonomy): Bacteria > Pseudomonadota > Gammaproteobacteria > Burkholderiales > Burkholderiaceae_C > Allorhodoferax. The sequence continues at coordinate 55,454 of CANCCF010000001.1, forward strand.
GCACGGCGATGGCCACGAGGTCTGGGGCCTGGCCAGCGTGTCGGTGGTGCGCAATGAGCGCGACGCGCCGGAGTTTGTGATTGCGCAGATCGTGGACATCACGGCGCGCAAGCGCGCCGAGGAGGCGCTGGGCCTCTCCAATGCGCTGATGGAAGCCTCGCAGGCGGTGGCCAAGGTGGGCGGCTGGGAACTCAACCTGGTCAGCGGCCACCTGTACTGGACGCAGGAGACCTACCGCATCCATGAAACCACGCCCGATGACTTCAATCCCACGGTGGATGCGGGCATCGACTTTTACGTGGGCGATTCGCGCACACGCATCAGTGCGGCCGTGCAGACCGCCATCGAAACCGGCCAGGGCTATGACCTGGAGCTGGAGACCCTGACCACCAAGGGCCGCCGCATCGATGTGCGCACCACCGGCATGGCCTCGGTGGAGAACGGCCGCGTGGTGCGCCTGAGCGGCATTTTCCAGGACATCACCGAGCGCAAGCAGTACGAACGCTCGCTCAGGGAAGCGCGCGAGAAGGCCGAGCTGGCCACGCAGAGCAAGGGCCAGTTCCTGGCCAACATGAGCCACGAAATCCGCACGCCCATGAACGCGATCCTGGGCATGCTCAAACTGCTGCACAACACCGAGCTCAACAGCCGCCAGCGCGACTATGCCGACAAGACCGAGGGCGCGGCCAAGTCGCTGCTGGGCCTGATCAACGACATCCTGGATTTCTCCAAGGTCGAGGCCGGCAAGATGCAGCTCGACCCGCAGCCCTTTCGCGTCAACCGCCTGATGCGCAGCCTCTCGGTCATCCTGTCGAGCAACCTGGGCCCGAAGTCGGTGGAGGTGCTGTTTGACATCGATCCGCAGATTCCCGATGTGCTGCTGGGCGACTCTGTGCGGCTGCAGCAGGTGCTCATCAACCTGGGCGGCAATGCCGTCAAGTTCACCCAACAGGGCCAGGTGGTGGTCTCGTTGCAGCTGCAGCAGCTGACAAGCGGCCATGCCAGCATTGCGTTTGCGGTGCAGGACTCGGGCATCGGCATTGCGCCGGAGCACCACGCCCACATCTTCACCGGCTTCTCGCAGGCCGAGGCCTCGACCACGCGCAAATTTGGCGGCACCGGCCTGGGCCTGGCCATCAGCCAGCGCATGGTGGAGCTGATGGGCGGCGAGCTGCGCCTGAGCAGCACCCTGGGTCTGGGCAGCACCTTTGCCTTCACCCTGCAGCTGCCCCTGGTGGCGCATATTCCACCCGAGCTGGAAGAGGCGCTGCCACCCCGCGCCGAGTTGCGCCGCGTGCTGGTGGTGGACAGCAACCCGGTGGCGCGCAACCTGCTCTCGCGCATGGTGCAATCCTGGGGCTGGCCCGCCGAGGTGGCCGACAGCGGCGAGGCCGCCCTGACGCTGATAGAGGCCCGCCTGGCCGGTGGTGTGTTCCCCTTCGACGTGGTCTACCTGGACTGGCACATGGCGGGCATGGACGGCTGGGCCACGGCGGCGCGCGTGCGCCAGCTGTGCGCCACCCACGAGGCGCGCCAGCCGGTGCTGGTGATGGTCTCGGGCAACAGCCGCGAGGCGCTGGAACAGCGCACCCAGGACGAGCAAAACCTGCTCAATGGCTTTCTGGTCAAGCCGGTGACCGCCTCCATGCTGCTGGAGGCGGCGCTGGGGTCGGTGGCCTCGCGCGCGCGCATCCGCCAGTCGCGGCGCAGCGGCGCCAACCTGCGGCGCCTGGCGGGCATGCGCATCCTGGTGGTGGAAGACAACCTGATCAACCAGCAGGTGGCCGAGGAATTGCTGATGGCCGAGGGCGCCCTGGTGTCGCTGGCGGCCAATGGCCAGCTCGGCGTGGATGCGATTGCCGCGGCCATGGCCGGCGCGCAGTTCCACGCCGTGCTGATGGACATCCAGATGCCGGTGCTCGACGGCTTTGCCGCCACCCGCATGGTGCGTGGGCAGCTCGGGCTTGCCACCCTGCCCATCATCGCCATGACCGCCAACGCCATGGCCTCCGACCGGGACGACTGCCTGGCCGCGGGCATGAACGCGCACGTGGGCAAGCCCTTCGACCTCAAGGCGCTGGTGCAGACCCTGCTGGACATCACGGGCTTCGTGGCCCTGCCCAGCGCAGGCGCCAGCCCGCCAGCCACTGCTGCCACAGCGCCCGAGCTGACAGGGGGCAGCGTGCTCGAGGTGGCAGCGGCACTGGCGCGCATGGGCGGCCTCACGGACCTGTACCTGCGCGCGGCCACGGACTTTCTGCAAGCCTTGCCGGGGCAGGTGGGCGGACTGCAGCGCCTGGTCGCCGAGGACCTCGCACAGTGCGCCATGCAGGCCCACACGCTCAAGGGCACCGCTGCCTTGCTGGGTGCCACCGACCTGTCGGACATTGCCGCGCACCTGGAGCGGCAATGCAAGGCACCAGCGCCACAGGTGCCCCTGATGCAGGCCACGCTGGAGCGCCTGCACACCCTGGCAGAGGCCACGCAAAGCGAGTTGCAAGCCGTGGTGCTGCGCCTGCGGGGCGCGGCAGCGCCCGCCCAAGCGGCCCTGCCAGCCAGCACCGCCGCCGCCGTTTCGGGACCTGCCCTGGCCGCCGCCTTGGCGCCGCTGCAGGCCCAGCTCGAAGCCAGTGACCTGTCGGCACTGGAGACCTTTGCCGCACACCGCGCCACACTGGTGACACTGCCAGAGGCGCTGCTGGTGCCACTGGAGTCTGCCCTGCAAGACCTGGAGCTGGAGCAGGCGCTGGCCGCCTGCCGGGAGATTGCGCGGTGGCTGGGGGATTCAACGCTCGGCGCGCGCCAAATCCCGGATACTTCCCCCACATAAGCGCAACGGAGGCCGGCATCATTTCGATCAACCAACCGCTGGAAGAACAGTTCGTCGAACGCCTGCCCAGTCCGCAGGGTGTGGCCCTGGCCATTCTGGGCGCCTGCGCCCGCGAGGATGTCAGCATGGCCGAGGTCGCGCGCCTGGTGCAGACCGACCCGGCCCTGAGCGGGCGCCTGCTCGAGCGTGCCAACGCCGCCGCCCAGGGCGGGCGCCCGGTGATTGCCATTGCCCAGGCGGTCAACCGCCTGGGGCTGGAGGCGGTCAAGCAGCTGGCCCTGTGCTTCTCGCTGGTGGACCAGTATTCCAAGGGCAAATGCCAGGCCTTTGACTACGCCCATTTCTGGAGCCACTCCCTGCTCATGGGGGTGGCCATGCAGGAGTTTGGCGCGCTGCAAAAGCTGGGCTCACCCGATGAGCTGTTCACCTGCGGCCTGCTGGCGCAGGTCGGGCGGCTGGCGCTGGCCACCGCCTACCCGGAGGAATACAGCCGCCTGCTGGCCAGCGGCGCACGCGGCGTGCAACTGCTGGCGCTGGAGCGCGAGCAGTTGCACCTGGACCACCTGCACCTGTCACGCGAGTTGATGACACGCTGGGGCATACCCGGCGTGCTGGTGGAGCCGGTGCAATGGCACGAAGACCCTGCGCTCTCGCTCCTGCCAAACCGCTCGCGCCCCTGGTACCTGTGCCAGACGCTGCACCTCGCGGCCCGTCTGGGCGACTTTGGCCTGGCCAAAAAGGCCGAGCAAACCCACCAGACCACCGAGCTCACCGAGGCCGCCAGCCAGCTCGGGCTCAAGGCCGACGCCCTGGGCGAGCACGTGGACAGCACCCTCGCCCAGTGGCAGAGCTGGGCCACGCGCCTGAGCATCAAGGCCCCGCCGAGTGTGGCCTTCGACCGCATAGTGGAAGACCACCTGTACGTGCAGACCACCTCCGAGTCGCTGTGGCTGCGCGTGCTGGTGGTGGAAGACGACCCGGCGGTGCGCCGCCTGCTGCAAACCTGGCTGGAACGGGAATGCCAGCACACCGTGGCGGTGGCCCACAACGGGCGCGAGGCGCTGGCGCTGGCGGTGGACTTTGCGCCGCACATCGTCATCACCGACTGGCGCATGCCGGAAATGGACGGCCTGGAGATGTGCCGCGTGCTGCGCTCGAGCAACTGGGGCCAGAGTGTCTACGTGCTGATGCTCACCGCCGCCGAGCTGGAAAGCGAGCTGGTGCTGGCCTTTGACGCCGGGGTGGACGACTATGTCTCCAAGCCGCCGAATTTGCGCGCCCTGGGTGCGCGCCTCAAAGGCGCCTGGCGCTACGTCAAGCTGCGCGAGGCGGCCGAGCAGGACAGCAAGCGCCTGACCGACATGGCGGCCGAGCTGGCCCTGACCAACCGGCGCCTGCAGCTGGCCGCCATGACCGACCCCCTGACCGCCCTGGCCAACCGCCGCGCTGGCCTGCAGGCCCTGTCGCAGGCCTGGAGCGCGGCCAAACGGCACAACGACGCGCTGACCCTGCTGAGCTTTGACATCGACCACTTCAAGGCCATCAACGACCGCTACGGCCACGCCGCGGGCGACCTGGTGCTGCAGCGCGCAGCCCAGACGCTGCGCCAGGCCGCTCGCAAGGAAGACACGGTGTGCCGCTGGGGCGGCGAGGAATTTCTGGTGGTGTCACCCAAGGTTCTGCAGGGCGAAGGGTTGCTCGCTGCCGAGCGCCTGCGCCGCGCCGTGGCGGCACTGGTGGTGCGCTACGAGAACCAGGACATTGAAGTGCGCGTGAGCGTGGGCATTGCCACCTGGAACAATACGCTGGTTGACCAGGACGAGCTGATCGCCCAGGTGGACAAGGCCCTCTATGCCGCCAAGGCGGGTGGACGCAACGGGCTGGCGGTGTTCAAGGATGGCCGAGCACACTGTGTGCAGGTGTGAGCAGCGGCCCCACCGGCACGCGCATGTCATCGAGGTAATCACGCGCAATGTTGATGCTGGAGGCCACGCCGATCTGCGGCAGGTGCTGGCTCAGCCAGTGCGCCGCACTCTGGCGCCCGAGGTCGCGCAGGCGGTAGATCAGCGCGCCATCGGTCTGCGCCTTGCTGGCTGCCGGGTAGCTGTCGAGCGCATGCCCGCCGTCGATGCGGTGCATCAGCACGTCCTTGTAGTGGCGCGGGTCCAGCTTGCCCTCGGCGAGCAGGCGTTTGACGAAGTCGATGGCGCGCATTTCGGCAATCAGGGCCGAATTGAAGGTGATCTCGTTGAGCCGGTCCAGGATGTCGGCGGCAGTGGTGGGCAGGGTGTTGCGGCGCAAGGGGTTGATCTGCACCAGCACCACATCGCGGCTTTGGCAGTCATACACCAGCGGGTGGATGGCCGGGTTGCCGGAGTAGCCGCCGTCCCAGTATTGCTCGCCCTCGATCTCGACAGCCCGGAACACCGTGGGCAGACAGGCCGAGGCCATCACCGCCTTGGCCGTCAAGCGGTGGCCGGAAAAGATTTCGGCCTTGCCCGTGCTCACCTTGGTGGCCAGCACAAACACCTTCACACCCGGGTAGGCGGCCAGGCGCTCAAAGTCGATTAGGCGCTCCAGAAAGTCGTGCAGCGGGTTGATGTCCAGCGGGTTGGTCTGGTAGGGCGAAAAGGAACTGGCCCAGAAGCCGGTGAGGGCGTCGCTGACCATCTGCCCGGGTGACTGATGCCCGCCCAGTGCGGCCAGTCCGCCAAACAGCAGGTCAAAGGGCACGCGCTGCGCCTGCGACAGGCTGGTCTGCAAGGCGCCCATGGCCACCACGCCGTCCCACAGGTCTTTGAGCGAGGCCCGCGCCGCCTCGCGCTGGGCGGCCTCGGGTTGGCCCGCCGCACGCGCCAGGCCGTGCGCCATGGCCACCGCGTTCATGGCGCCCGCGCTGGTGCCGCTGATGCCCTCAAAGGTCAGCCGTCCGTCTTCGAGCAAGGTGTCGAGCACACCCCAGGTGAAGGCGCCGTGCGAGCCACCGCCCTGCAGGGCCAGGTTCACCGGTCCGGGGGGCAGCGCGGGGTGGGGGCTGGGGTTCAAGCGGCTCATGGCAGCACTGTAGGGCAATTCATGGCTTTGATTATTGCCCCCTCAGCAGGGGGTCGGCACCCACAAGGGCCAAGCCCAGCGCGGGCACCGTCTGTGCCGTCTAGCGGTAGGTCGCCAAATGGATGTTGGTCTCGGTGCTGCGGATGCCGCTGATCAGGCGGATGCGCTCCAGCACCTCGGAGAGTTCGGTCATGCTGCGCGCTTCAATCGCCGCCAGCAAATCCCAGCGCCCGTTGGTGTCGTGCAGCTCGGCCACACCGGGCTCGCCCAACAGGCTGGCTTTGACCAGGCGCGTCTGGTTGCCCTCCACCAGCACGCCCATCCAGGCGCGTATGCGTTCGGTCTCGACGTCCGGGCGCAGGCGCACGGTGTAGCCGTGGATGACGCCGCTGTCTTCGAGTTTGCGCAGGTGGTTCGTTACGGTGCCGCGTGAGACCTTGAGTTTATGGGCCAGGTCGGCCACGTTCATGCGGGCGTTTTGGCGCAGGAGGGCGATGAGTTCCTTGTCGGTTGCGTCCACAGTGGCTCCTTGTGCATTTCGTCAGATAACTATGACATTTTGCCAATGAACTGGCGTTTTGCTTGCCTTTTTGTGACTTTTCATTCACAGCGCAATACGCCAAACTCGTTCCATACCGCTTGAGGAGAGACACCATGCACCCCCTGAACACCCCCGCCCGCCACCTTCCCACCGCTTTTTTGAGCCCGCAGCACGTGGCCGAGATCGTGCACACGCGCGGCCTGCCCGCCATCTTCCAAGGCTTGGTCGAGACGCTGCGCGCCGACTTTTTGCGCTGGCCGGAGTTTGACAAATCGGCCCGTGTGGCGAGCCACTCGGCCAAGGGCGTGATCGAACTCATGCCGATTGCCGACGCCAGCACCTACAGCTTCAAGTACGTCAACGGCCACCCCGGGAATACCCGGCAGGGCCTGTCCACGGTGATGGCCTTTGGCGTGCTGGCCGATGTGGACACCGGCATTCCCCTGCTGGTGAGTGAGCTGACGCTCACCACCGCGCTGCGCACCGCCGCCACCTCGGTCATGGCCGCGCAAGCCCTGGCCCGCCCCGAGAGCCGCGTGATGGCCCTGATTGGCAACGGCGCGCAAAGCGAGTTCCAGGCGCTGGCCTTCCATTACCTGATGGGCATTGAAGAAATCCGCCTGTTCGATGTGGACGCAGCAGCCACGGAAAAACTCATGCGCAACCTGCAGGGCACGTCATTGCGCCTGGTGCAGTGCGCCAGCGCGTTGGAGGCGGCGCGCGGCGCCGACATCCTCACCACGGTGACGGCCGACAAGGCGCTGGCCACCATCGTCACGCCCGACATGGTCACCCCCGGCATGCACATCAACGGTGTGGGTGGCGACTGCCCCGGCAAGACCGAGCTGCACCCGGAGGTATTGCGCCGGGGCCCGGTCTTTGTGGAGTACGCACCGCAGTCGCGCGTGGAAGGTGATGTGCAGCAAATGCCGGCTGATTTTCCGGTGACCGAGCTGTGGCAGGTGCTGAGCGGTGCGGCTGCAGGTCGCACATCCGCAGACCAGGTGACGGTGTTTGACTCGGTGGGCTTTGCGCTGGAAGACTACTCGGCCCTGCGCTTCATGCGTGCGCAGGCGCTGGCACTCGGCATGGGCGAGCCGCTGCCGCTGATTCCGGCGCTGGCCGATCCGAAGAATCTGTTTTCGGCACTGGGCAACGCCGTGCCGCAGCGTGTGGAGGGCGTGCAGGCATTGGACAGCGCCGCCCGGAGCGTGGCCTACTCGGGTGCATGACGCGCCACGTTTTTGATTTTCTGCTGCTGCCCGAGTTTTCCTTTATTGGCTTTGCCGCCCTGGTGGAGCCGCTGCGCATTGCCAACCGCTTCCAGAGCGGTGCCTATGACTGGCGCATGGTTTCCATGGACGGCCTGCCCGTCATTGCCAGCAACGGCATCGCGCTGCACCCGCAGGCCCGCCTGGCCGACGCCAGCGCGGCCCGCGTGGTGTTTGCCATTGCCAGCTTCAATCCCTTGAACGATTACAGCCCCGCGCTGGGGCGCCAGCTGCAGCAGCGCGTGCAACAGGGCGCCACGCTGGGCGCCATCGACACCGGCTGCTTTGTGCTGGCCGAGGCGCATCTGCTCAAGGGCGAAAGCGTGACCCTGCACTGGGAGGCCGTGCCCGCATTTCAGGAACGCTACCCACTGATTCCCGTACAAGGTGAGGCGCGCTTCACCTTGTCAGACCGGCTGATGACCTCGGCCGGTGCCATGGCCAGTGTGGACCTGATGCTCGAGGTGATCAGCCGCGACCATGGCGATGCGCTGGCGCTGCAGGTCTCCGAGCAATTGGTGAGCGGCTGGGTGCGCGCACGCGCCGACCACCAGCGCCTGCAAATTGCAGCGCGCTACCAGGTGCACAACGCCCGGGTGGTGCAGGTGATCGGGCGCATGGAGCAGCACCTGGAAACCCCCTTGTCCAGCGACGCGCTGGCCGAACCGCTCGGCGTCACGCGGCGCCAACTCGAGCGCCTGTTCCAGGAGCACCTGCGCTTGAGCCCGGTGCAGCTGTATTTGAAGCTGCGCCTGGAGCGCGCGCGCCACCTGCTGCGCCAGACCAGCATGGGCGTGATCGAGGTGGGGCTGGCCTGCGGCTTTGCCTCGGCCTCGGTGTTTTCGCGTGCCTACCGCAGGCAGTTCGCAGTGGCACCCAGCGAGGACCGCAAGGAGCCGGGGCCGCCGCGCCCGGCGCCTGTGTCTACTCGTTCGTAAGCAGGCGCTCGATGCGGCGGTCCGGAACCAGCCAGATGCAGGCCACCGCAATCATCAGCAAACCCGACAGCGAAGGCCAACCCAGCAAAGCCAGGGGAATCGCCACCACATAGGCCGCCAGTGAAATTTTGCCCTTGGTATCCCGGCCCACGGCCTGTGACAGGACCGACGTCGGCCCATGGGCGCGGGCGATTTGCCATTGCAAAACCGTGTAGCTGATGGCGCACAGACACAGGTCCACTGCATACAAGGCCATGGGGGTGGCAGCGAAGTGGTTCTCACCCACCCAGGCGGTGGTGAAGGGCATGAGCGAGAGCCAGAACAGCAGGTTCAGGTTGGCCCACAAAATCGGCCCGTTGACGTGCTTGGCGGTGTGCAGCAGGTGGTGGTGGTTGTTCCAGTAGATGCCTACGTTCACAAAGCTCAGCACATAGCTCAGCACAATGGGCCACAGCGGCAGCAGGTCTTCCAGATGCTCGCCGTGCGGCACCTTGATCTCCAGCACCATGATGGTGATGATGATGGCGATCACGCCATCGCTGAAGGCTTCGAGGCGGTTCTTGTTCATGGCGCCAATCAGTCGGCCTGAAAGCCCGCAGCCTTGTGGCTGCCATCGCAATAGGGTTTGTTCTGGCTGTGGCCGCAGCGGCACAGGTAGGTTTCATTGACCTTGTTGCAGGTGCGCCCGGTGCCGCTGACCACTTCCAGATTGCCTGTCACCCGCAGGGGTCCGTTGGGCAGGGGTTGCAGATTCAGCGGTCCATTGCGCACCGCCAACGCGGCAAAAGTTGCCGTGGCCGGTTCGCCACTGGCCACAAAAGCCGCTGCCACATGGCTGCCATCGCAATACGGCTTGTTCTGTGACTGACCGCAACGGCACAGGGTGGCGCGTGGGTTCGGCTGTGGCGAGCCCTTGATCTGCAGCTCGGCTTCAAAAGCCAATGGGCCGTTTTCGCGCACACGCACGGTGTTTACCAACGGGGCGCCATTGGAGTCGGCATACGCGCCAGCAGTTGCCGGGTTGCGCACCACCGTGATGGCGCCCGAAGGGCAGTTCTGGCCTATGCGGATGAGCTCCTCCACCGGTTGTGCATCCGGGTGTATCCAGGCACCCACCACATTGGGCACGAACACATCGGGGTGCGAGAGCACGCAAGTACGCGAATGGATGCATTTGCTGGCATCGAAATGGATGGTGGCGTGTGTGCCGGCGACTACCTCTGTGGCCATGGGGGACTCCTATTGGGTATTTGAAAAGTGCGCTTGTGGGGCGGTGCAATAATTCTTCAGCTTGCAGCCTGCACCCCCATTCACTTTACGGCAATTGCGCCCACCCCATGACTTCTTCTGTCGCCGCCCCCCTGACCACCCACGACTCCACCCGCATTGACGACACCCGCATCAGCGCGGTGCGCCCGCTCATCACGCCGGCCCTGCTGGAAGAAAAGTGGCCGGTGCCGCTGGCCGCACAGGCTCTGGTGGAGAGCAGCCGCGCCGCCATCTCGGCGGTGCTGCACGGCACCGATGACCGGTTGATTGTGGTGGTGGGCCCCTGCTCCATCCACGACCATGCGCAGGCCATGGCGTACGCGCGCCAACTCAAGACACAAGCCGATGCGCTGCAAAAAGATTTGCTGGTCGTGATGCGCGTGTATTTTGAGAAGCCCCGCACCACCGTGGGCTGGAAGGGCTACATCAACGACCCGCATCTGGACGGCAGCTTTGCCATCAACGAGGGGCTGGAGATGGCGCGCAAACTGATGCTCGACATATTGGAATTGGGCCTGCCGGTGGCCACCGAGTTTCTGGATTTGCTGAGCCCCCAGTTCATCAGCGAACTGGTGAGCTGGGGTGCCATCGGCGCGCGCACCACCGAGAGCCAGAGCCACCGGCAACTCGCCAGCGGTCTCTCCTGCCCCGTGGGTTTCAAAAACGGCACCGACGGCGGCCTGAAAGTGGCCAGCGACGCGATCCAGGCCGCCCAGGCGCCACACGCCTTCATGGGCATGACCAAGATGGGCCAGGTGGCGATTTTCGAGACGCGTGGCAATGCGGATTGCCATGTGATTCTGCGCGGCGGCAAGACCACCAACTACGCGGCGGCCGATGTGGAGGCAGCCTGTGCGTTGCTCAAAAGCGCAGGCCTGCGTGAGCAGGTGATGATCGATGTGAGCCACGCCAACAGCAGCAAGCAGCACCAGCGCCAGATCACCGTGGCCGCCGATGTGGCTGGGCAGATTGCAGGGGGCGATGCGCGCATCACCGGGATGATGATCGAGAGCCATCTGGAGGAAGGGCGCCAGGATATTGTTCCCGGTACGCAACTGAAGCATGGCGTGTCGGTGACGGATGCCTGCATCAGCTGGGCGCAGACCGTGCCGGTGCTGGAGCAATTGGCGGCGGCGGTCAGGGCGCGGCGGGCTTGAGGCGTATTGCCCCTCCCGCGCAGCGAGCGAAAAGTACCGCTACTTTTTCTTGTTGTACACGTCCACGCACACCGCCGCCAACAGCACCAGCCCCTTGATGACCTGCTGGTAGTCAATGCCGATGCCCATGATGGACATGCCGTTGTTCATCACGCCCATGATGAAGGCGCCAATGACGGCACCCAGCACCTTGCCCACACCACCGGATGCGGAAGCACCACCAATGAAACAGGCGGCAATCACGTCGAGCTCGAAACCCAGACCGGCCTTGGGAGTAGCGGTGTTCAGGCGCGCGGCAAAAATCAACCCGGCCAGTGCCGAGAGCACACCCATGTTGATGAAGGTGTAAAACGTCAGGCGCTCGGTTTTGATGCCCGAGAGGCGCGCGGCCTTCTCGTTGCCGCCCAGCGCGTAGATGCGCCGGCCCAAGGTGGTGCGGGACGTCACAAAGTCGTACACCAGCATCAGGAGCAGCATGACGATGAGCACATTGGGCAGGCCCTTGTAGGAGGCCAGCATGTAGCTGAAGGCGGCGATCATCGCGGCGAACACCAGGTTCTTCACCATGAACAATGCAGCAGGCTCGCTTTCCATGCCGTGCTTGACACGCTCGGCGCGACCACGCACCTTGCTGATCAGCAGCACCAGGGCCATCAGAATGCCCGCCACCAGTGAGGTGATGCGCAGGGTTTCACCGTGCAGCGGGTCCGGAATGAAGCCGGTGCTGAGCAACTGGAAATCTTCGGGGAAGGGGCCGACCGAGGAGCCTTCGAGCACGGCCAGGGCCAGGCCCTTGAAGACCAGCATGCCTGCGAGCGTGACGATGAAAGACGGGATTTTGTAGAAGGCCACCCAGTAGCCTTGGGCTGCGCCAATCACGCCGCCCAGCACCAGGCAGATGATGGTGGCGGGCACAAAGTGCATACCCTTGTTGACCATCAGCACCGCAGCCACAGCACCGACAAAGCCACTGACCGAACCCACCGAAAGGTCGATATGGCCGGCCACAATCACCAGCAGCATGCCCAGCGCCATGACGATGATGTAGCTGTTTTGCAGGATCAGGTTGGTCAGATTGAGCGGCTGGAACAGCGTGCCGTCGGTCTCAACTTGAAAGAAGACCATGATGGCCACCAGCGAGAGGAGCAGGCCGTATTCGCGCAGATTGTTTTTCAGAAAGCTGCCGCCTGCAGCCGCTTCAGCGGCTTGGGTTTCCAGGGTTTGGGTTGCCATTTTCAGTTCACTCCTGATGTCACGATGGATCGCATGATTTTTTCCTGGCTCGCCTCAGCGGCCGTAAATTCGGCAACAAACTTGCCTTCGTTGAGTACGCAGATGCGGTCGCACATGCCCAAGAGCTCGGGCATCTCGCTGGAGATCATCAGCACGCATTTGCCCTCTGCGGCCAACTGCGCAATGATGGTGTAGATCTCGTACTTGGCGCCCACGTCAATGCCGCGCGTGGGCTCATCCAATATCAGCACCTCGGGGTCGGAGAACAGCCATTTGCTCAGCACCACTTTTTGCTGGTTGCCGCCCGAAAGATTGACCGTACGGGCAAACACATCGGGCGAGCGAATGTTGAGTTTGCGGCGGTAGTCTTCGGCCACCTTGAACTCGCGGCCCTCGTCGATCACGTTGTTGCTGGAGACGGCTTTCAGGTTGGCCAGTGTGGTGTTCCAGGCAATGGTTTCGTCCAGCACCAGGCCATAGCCCTTGCGGTCTTCGGTGACGTAGGCAATGCGGTTTTCAATCGCCTTTTGCACGGTGCCGGTGTCCACCTTTTTGCCGTGCAGAAACACCTCGCCGCTGATATCGCGGCCATAGGTTTTGCCAAAGATGCTCATGGCCAGCTCAGTGCGCCCGGCGCCCATCAGCCCGGCGATGCCGACGATCTCGCCGCGGTTCAAGTGCAGGTCTACGTTCTTGATGACCACGCGTTCGGCGTGTACTTCGTGGTGCACTTTCCAATTTCTAACTTCAAACACTTTGTCGCCGATGTTCGGTGTGCGTTTGGGGTAGCGGTCCGCCATCTCGCGACCCACCATGTGGCGGATCACCGTGTCTTCGCTGATTTTTTCTGCGCGGCAGTCCAGCGAGGCGACCGTGGCGCCATCGCGCAGCACGGTGATGCTGTCGGCCACCTTGGAAATTTCGTTGAGCTTGTGCGAGATCAGGATGCAGGTAATGCCCTGGCGCTTGAGCTCCAGCAGCAGTTCCAGCAGCGCATCGCTGTCGGTCTCGTTCAGGCTGGCGGTGGGCTCATCCAGGATCAAGAGCTTGACCTCTTTGGACAAGGCCTTGGCAATCTCGATGAGCTGCTGCTTGCCCACACCCAGGTTGGTGATGAGCGCATTGGGGGATTCTTTGAGGCCGACTTTTTTCAGCAGCGCCTGCGTCTTCACAAAGGAGGTGGTCCAGTTGATCACACCGGCTGTGGCCTGCTCGTTGCCGAGAAATATGTTCTCGGAAATGGAGAGCAGGGGCACCAGGGCCAGCTCCTGGTGGATGATGATGATGCCCTTGTGCTCGCTGTCGGCAATGCCTTTGAATTGACAGTCCTGCCCGAGGAAACGGATCTGGCCTTCGAAGTCGCCATGCGGATAGACGCCGGAGAGCACCTTCATCAGCGTCGATTTGCCCGCGCCGTTTTCGCCCACGATGGCGTGGATCTCGCCGGGCTGCACCGTCAGGTTGACGTTGCTCAGAGCGCGCACGCCGTGGAACGATTTTTTGATGCCACGCATTTCAAGAATCGGGTCTGCCATGTGTGCCTTGCCTGTGTCGACTTGTCTGGTCTTGTTGAATGAAAAAGGCCCTGTGCTTATGCGCACAGGGCCTTTCACTGTAGCCCCAAAATGGCTTACTTCAGCTGCTCTTCCTTGATGTAGCCGCTGCCAACCAACACGGCCTTGTAGTTCGAAATATCCACAGGCACGGGCTTGAGCAGATACGAGGGCACGACCTTGACCTTGTTGTTGTAGGTCTTGGTGTCATTGATCTCGGGCTTCTTGCCGGAGAGCACGGCGTCCACCAGGTTGGCGGTGACCTTGGCCAGCTCACGCGTGTCCTTGAAGATGGTGGAGTACTGTTCCTTGCGGATGATGGACTTCACCGAAGGCACTTCCGCATCCTGACCCGTGACGAAGGGGTAAGGCTGACCAGCAGAGCCATAGCCCACGCCCTTGAGCGAAGACAGGATGCCGATGCTCAGACCGTCATACGGGGACAGCACAGCGTCCACGCGCTTCTTGCCATAAAAAGCACTCAGGAGGTTGTCCATGCGGGCCTGGGCCACGGCGCCATCCCAGCGCAGGGTAGACACCTTGTTCATGCCGGTCTGCTTGCTCTGCACCACCAGTTTGCCCTTGGTGATGTAGGGTTGCAGTACGGACATGGCGCCGTCATAGAAGAAGAAGGCGTTGTTGTCATCCGCCGAGCCACCAAAGAGCTCGATGTTGAAGGGGCCTTTGCCTGCTTTCAGACCCAGCGCTTTTTCCAGCGACTGGGCTTGCAGCACGCCGACCTGGAAGTTGTCGAAGGTGGTGTAGTAATCGACGTTCTTGCTGCCCACGATCAGGCGGTCATAGGCCACAACCTTGATGCCCTTGTCGGCGGCCTTTTGCAGGGCGTCAGAGAGCGTGGTGCCGTCGATGGAGGCAATCACCAGAACCTTCACACCCTTGGTAATCATGTTCTCGATTTGCGCCAGCTGGTTGGGGATGTCATCGTCCGCGTACTGCAGATCGGTCTTGTAACCCTTGGCGGCCAGGGCTGCCACCATGCTGTTGCCGTCGCTCACCCAACGGGTGGAGGTCTTGGTGGGCATGGCCACGCCAACGGTGCCTTTGTCCTGGGCCTGTGCCACGGGGGCTGCGAGCGAGAAGCCAAGTGCCAGACCGGCGGCCAGCGCCTTGAGGGTGTATCTGCGTGCGTTCATTGTTTTGTCTCCTGTATGTGGGGGGATGCTCTTTGGCGTGCGGTCAAAGATGGTGGATCATAAGGACGGCATTGATAATCTTCCAATTGAGATTAGGGCGCTTTGCATTGCAAAACGTGGATTGGTGAATACCCTTGCTCACACGGCCTTGTCCAGCAAGCCACGCGCCGCCAGGTTGTTGAAAAAGGCACGCAAACCAAACTGCCAGGGCGTCACGGTCTCGCTGTGACTGACCCGGTTGTGCAAGGCGCCCAGGTGCTGGCTGCGGATGCGGACCGCGTCGCCCAGGTGGTGGGTGAACCCGGCGCCGGCTTGGTCGCGGTCTTGCGTGGGTGCAAACAGCGTGCCCATGAACAGCATGAAACCATCCGGGTACTGGTGCGCGCCCATGGTCTGCGCCACCAGCTCCAGCGGGTCGCGACTGATCTGGTCCATGGAGTTCACACCAAACATGACAAAGCCGTCCTCACCCGTCACCTGCAAGTGCACCACTTCGCGGCGCACATGGTCCAAATTGAACGTGTCATCGAACAGGCGGATGAACGGGCCAATGGCGCACGACGCGTTGTTGTCCTTGGCCTTGCCCAGCAGCAGGGCGCTGCGGCCCTCGATGTCGCGCAGGTTGACGTCATTGCCCAGGGCCGCGCCCTGGATCACACCGCGGCTGTTCACCGCCAGCACCACCTCGGGCTCAGGGTTGTTCCAGTGCGAGTCCGATCGGATGCCGACATCGCTGCCGGCGCCCACCGAGGACAGCACCGGCGCCTTGGTGAACACCTCGGCGTCTTTGCCGATGCCCACCTCCAGGTACTGCGACCAGATGCCCTGGGCTTGCAGCGCGTTTTTCAGTTGCTGGGCCTGCGGCGAGCCGGGTTTGATGGCGGAGAGATCGGTGCCGATTTGCGCCAGCACCTGGGCGCGTATGGCCTGGGCGCGGCTCGCGTCGCCCCCGGCTTTTTCTTCGATGACGCGCTCGATCATGCTGGTGGCAAAGGTGACACCGGCGGCCTTGATCACCTGCAGATCGCAGGGCGAGAGAAAAAAGGGTTTGTGCGGGTCGCGGCTGGCCTCGGTGCTGTTGGCCAGCAGTTCCTCCAGAGAGCCCACACGCTGCCCTGCATACCCCTGGACCAAGCTGGCAGGCTGCTCTGCTTCCAGCAAGGTGCTCATGGTGGCCACGTGGCGGGACAGGTCATACACACCATCGGCGCGGATGGCGGCCACAGACGGGCCGGGTATGCCAGCGGTGCTCCAGATGCGGGTGACCAGGGTTCCGGCGTAAAGGTCTTCGGGCAAAAATGCGTGTGGGGACATGGGCGGTACTCGTCTGTTGGGAGGGACATGATACGAAGGCGGCTGATAATGCCCCAATCGTGACCAACTACAACCACTGGTTTATCCGCGCCCGCCTCAAGACCCGGCAATTGCTGCTGCTGGTGGCGCTGGCCGAGGAGGGCAATATCCACCGCGCCGCGCAGGTGCTCAACATGAGCCAACCGGCCGCCAGCAAGCTGCTCAAAGACCTGGAGGACGTGCTGGAGGTGCCGCTCTTTGAGCGCCTGCCGCGCGGCATGCGCCCCACCTGGTACGGCGAGACCATGATCCGCCACGCCCGTGTGGCGCTGGCCTCGCTGAACCAGGCGCATGACGAACTGCAGGCGGCCAAGGCCGGGCAGTTTGGCCAGGTGGGCATTGGCGCCATCACCTCGCCAGCACTGATGCTGCTGCCCGAGGCGGTGCAGAGGGTCAAGGCAAACCACCCGGATTTGCGCGTGTCGGTGCAGATTGAAACCAGCGACGTGTTAATCGAAAAGCTCAACCAGAACAAGCTCGACATTCTGGTGGCGCGCCTGTTTGCGCAGCACGACAAAAGTGATTTGCGCTATGAACCGCTTACCGACGAGCCGATTTGCGTGGTGGCCCGCCCCGGCCACAGCATGGTGCAGGCGCAGGGCCTGCACCTCACCGACATGATTGACGCGGGCTGGATCGTGCCCCCCGCAGGCAGCGTGCTGCGGCATCGCTTTGAGTTGATGTTCCAGGAGCTGGGTCTGCGCGCGCCGGTGAACCTGATCGAGACCGGCGCCTTGCTGTTCACCACCAAGATGCTGCAGCAAAGCGACATGCTCAGCGTGCTGGCCACCGATGTGGCGCGCTACTACGCCTCGCACGGTCTGCTGTCGATCTTGCCCATCGACTTGCCATGCCAGATGGAGGCCTTTGGCATCATCACCCGGCGCGACCGCCTGCTGTCACCGGCGGCGGAGGTGATGCTGCGAGCTATTCGGGCGGCGGCGAAGGGGGTGTATGGGGTGGCGGCGGTGGAAGTCGCGGTGGAAGTGCCCAGTTCTCCACGTGCAGGCCCGGATAGTCCTTGAAGTCCGCCTCGTTGTTGGTGACTAGCGTCAGGCCCGTGCCCAGGGCATGCGCCGCGATGAGCCTATCCATGGCATTGCGCCTGCGGTCCCGCACGGCGGCGCGCAGCACGCCATAGTGCTCGGCGTCAGAATCCGTGAAAGGCAACACGGGAATCCGGTCAATCAGGAGCGCAAGTGCGCGCTCGTCCTGCTCCCGGTTTGCGGTTTGCATCTCCAGGCCGGCGCGCAATTCTGCGTAGGTAACCACCGACATCACCGCATCGCCCACATGCAAGGCTTGCAGCCGCTCTAGCACCTGGGGCGGATGGTTTTTGATGAGGTAAATGCAGATGTTGGTGTCGAGCAAAAAGCGCATCTTCAGCCTTGCTCAATATCCACCGTCGGTGCCGGCTTCGGCTCCCAATCGCGCTCACGCTCCTCATCGAATTCACGCCCCTCAGCCATGAAGCGCGCACTGAACATCCCGAAGATGGAGCCGATGTCGGCCAGGGTCTCTTGCGCCACCAGACGCAGGACCAAGGTGTTGCCGACGCGCTCGACGTCGACATCCTGTGCGGCATCCACAAACCCCAGTTCTTTGGGGATGCGCACGGCTAGCGAGTTGCCACTTTTGAAGACCCGTGTGAGCATGTGCGTTCTCCCTTAGTTCAAAGGATATACAGTATATACATAGACGGATGCAGACTCACCCACACAGGAAAACTGCAGCTCTAATTCCAGCCCGCATCCACCTTGAACTCCTGCGCCGTGCACATGGCCCCATCGTCGGACGCCAGAAACAGCGCCATGCGCGCCACGGCTTCGGGCTTGAGTTTGTCGGGCAGGCACTGGTTGCGCTTGATTTCTTTCTCGCCCTCTTCGTTGAGCCACATCGTGATCTGGCGCTCGGTCATGACCCAGCCCGGCGAGATGGTGTTGACGCGGATGCGGTCCTGCCCCAGGCTGCCGGCCAAGCCGCGCGTGAGGCCGTTGACCGCCGACTTGGCGATGGCGTAGCAGGGGTAGGTGCTGCCCTTGGTCTGCCAGCCGGTGGAACCAAAATTGATGATGGAGCCGCCACCCAGGCGCTTCATGCCGGGGACGATGGCCTGGATGGCGAAGAAGGCCGGGCGCTGGTTCACCGCCATGCGCTCTTCCCAGTATTCGGGCGTGACCGATTCCAGCGTGTGGCGGTCATCGCGCGCCACGTTGTTGATGAGGGTGGAGAAGTCGCCCAGCTCGGTCTCTGCTTGGGCAATGGCCTTTTGCAGGGCGGGCACATCGCGCACATCGCACTGGCAAAACCAGGGTTTCACATGCCCGGCCGCCGCCACTTTTTGCACCAGGGCCAGGCTCTCGGCTTCGGCGAAGTCAACAAAGGCGACTTGGGCACCCTGCTCGGCAAAGGCCTCGACCATGGAGGCGCCTATGCCGGTGCCGCCGCCGGTGATGAAGACGCGCTGTCCCTTGAGGCTGAGGTACTGGGCGTACAGGGGGTGGGTTGATGGGCTTGTAGTGGGGGTGGGGGAGGCCATGTTGGTTCCTGAACTATTGCAATTTGTGTATGTCAAACACTGATAACTTGATTTTCCTTTATCAATGTGCCTTGCTAGGATGCCAGTTGTCAAGACCCGGCGCTGGGTCGCACTAAAAAACACACACGAGGACGACACCTATGGAATCCAAGAAATACCCTTTCCGCCGCAGCCAGGCCTGGTTCGGCCGCAACGACAAGGACGGCTTTGTGCACCGCAGCTGGATCAAAAACCAGGGCTATCCACATGACGAGCTCGATGGCCGCCCGGTCATCGGCATTTGCAACACCTGGAGCGAACTCACCCCCTGCAACGGCCACTTCCGGGAACTGGCCGAGTTTGTGAAACGCGGCGTATACGAGGCCGGTGGCTTCCCGCTCGAATTTCCGGTGATGAGCCTGGGCGAGACCCAGCTGCGCCCCACTGCCATGCTGTTTCGCAATCTGGCCAGCATGGACGTGGAAGAAAGCATTCGCGGCAACCCGATTGACGGTGTGGTGCTCTTGATGGGCTGCGACAAGACCACGCCTTCCCTGCTGATGGGTGCGGCCAGTTGCGACCTGCCCACCATTGGCATCTCTGGCGGCCCCATGCTCAACGGCAAGTTCCGCGGCAAGGACATTGGCTCGGGCACGGGCGTATGGCAGATGTCGGAGATGGTGCGTGCCGGTGAAATGAGCCAAGCCGACTTCACCGCAGCCGAGTCCGACATGCATCGCTCCAAGGGCAATTGCATGACCATGGGCACGGCCAGCACCATGGCCAGCATGGTCGAAGCCTTGGGCATGAGCCTGCCGGAAAACGCCGCCATCCCTGCGGCCGACACGCGGCGCAACCGCCTGGCGCAAATGAGCGGGCGGCGCATTGTGGAGATGGTGGAGCAGGACATCAAGATGTCCAAGATCCTGACCCGCGAAGCGTTTGAAAACGCCATCCGCACCAACGCCGCGATTGGTGGCTCCACCAACGCAGTGATCCACCTGATTGCGATTGCCGGGCGCATGGGCATCAAGCTCAATCTGGAAGACTGGGACACGCTGGGTGCGCAAGTGCCCTGCCTGTTGAACCTGCAGCCCTCGGGCAAGTACCTGATGGAGGATTTTTACTACGCCGGTGGCCTGCCCGCCGTGCAGCGCGAAATCCAGCACCTGCTGCACCTGGCCAACCTGACGGCCAATGGCAAGACCGTGGGCGAGAACATTGCCAACGCGCCCTGCTACAACCGCGAAGTCATCAAGACGCCCGAAGAGCCCTTCATGAAGGACGCGGGCATTGCCGTGCTGCGCGGCAACCTAGCGCCCAATGGCGCGGTCATCAAGCCCTCGGCGGCATCGGCCCACCTGATGCAGCACCGCGGCCGTGCCGTGGTGTTCGAGAACATCGAAGACCTGCACGCCCGCATCGACAGCGACGACCTGGATGTCGATGAGAACTGCGTCATGGTGCTGAAGAACTGCGGTCCACGCGGCTACCCCGGCATGGCAGAAGTGGGCAACATGCCGCTGCCACCCAAGGTGCTGAAAAAAGGTATTACCGACATGGTGCGCATCAGCGACGGCCGCATGAGCGGCACGGCCTATGGCACGGTGGTGTTGCACACCTCGCCCGAGGCAGCGGCCGGTGGCCCGCTGGCCCTGGTGCAGAACGGCGACATGATCGAGCTCGACGTGGCCGGGCGCCGTATTCATTTGGAAGTGAGCGACGAAGAACTGGCCGAGCGGCGCAAGCTCTGGGTAGCGCCCGAAGCGCCCAAGCGCGGCTACCAAAAACTGTATGTGGAAACCGTGCAGCAGGCGCACCTGGGTGCGGACCTGGACTTTTTGGTGGGTGGCAGCGGTGCGGGCATTCCGCGCGATTCGCATTGACAGCTCCGCGTTGACTTACCCGCGTTGATTTTTACAAAGCACTGAATGACACAAGAACACAACAACCTGATCAACGGCGAATGGGTAGCGGGCACGGGCCTTACACCCAACGTCAACCCGTCCAATACAGCAGACATCGAGGGCCAGTACACCCAGGCCAGCGCCGCGCAACTGGACCTGGCCGTACAGGCAGCCCGTGCCGCCTTCACGAGTTGGTCGGTCTCGGTCATCCAGGCCCGTGCCGATGCGCTGGACAAGATCGGTACCGAGATCCTGGCACGCCGCGAAGAGCTGGGGACCTTGCTTGCGCGTGAAGAGGGCAAGACCCGGCCCGAGGGGATTGGCGAAGCGGCCCGCGCGGGCAATATCTTCAAATTTTTTGCCGGTGAGTGTTTGCGCCTGGCGGGTGAAATTCTGCCTTCGGTTCGCCCCGGTATCGGTGTGGAAATCACGCGCGAACCCGTGGGTGTGGTGGGCATCATCACGCCCTGGAATTTTCCGATTGCCATACCGGCCTGGAAAATTGCACCGGCCCTGGCCTATGGCAATTGCGTGGTCTTCAAACCGGCCGATCTGGTGCCGGGCTGCGCCTGGGCATTGAGTGAAATCATCAGCCGCAGCGGCATCCCGGCGGGCGTGTTCAATCTGGTCATGGGCCGCGGCAGCGTGATTGGCGACCCGTTGGTGAACCACCCTGGAATCGATGCCATCAGCTTCACCGGCTCGCAGGCCGTGGGCAACCGTATTGCCCTGCAGTGCGCTGGCAGCCTGAAAAAATTCCAACTGGAAATGGGTGGCAAGAACCCGCAAGTGATTCTGGACGACGCCAACCTGGCGCAGGCGGTGGAGCTCAGCATTCAAAGTGCGTTTTTCTCCACCGGCCAACGCTGCACGGCGTCCAGCCG
Source organism: Comamonadaceae bacterium (assembly GCA_947374485.1). Classification (GTDB taxonomy): domain Bacteria; phylum Pseudomonadota; class Gammaproteobacteria; order Burkholderiales; family Burkholderiaceae_C; genus Allorhodoferax. Next base: position 77,116 of record CANCCF010000001.1, read on the forward strand.
TTTGATCGTCACCGAGGGCATTTACCCGCAGTTTGTGGAAGGCATGAAGGCGCGCATGGCTACCTTGAAAATTGGCGATGCGCTGGAGGCCGGTATCGACATCGGCCCTGTCGCCTCACAAGCGCAGCTGGAGCAGGACCTGGGCTTTGTGGAAATTGCGCAGACTGAGGGCGGCACGCTGGTGGCCGGCGGCGAGCGCCTGACGCGCGAACAAAATGGCTTTTACATGCAGCCCGCGCTGATCACCGACACCACGGCGGCCATGCGCATCAACCGCGAAGAAGTGTTTGGCCCGGTGGCCAGCATCATCCGCGTGAAAGATTTTGATGCGGCATTGGCTGAAGCCAACAACACGCCTTTTGGCCTGTCGGCCGGCATTGCCACCAGCAGCCTGAAATACGCCACCCACTTCAAGCGCCATTCGCAAGCAGGCATGGTGATGGTCAACCTGCCCACCGCCGGTGTGGACTACCACGTGCCCTTTGGCGGGCGCAAGGGTTCCAGCTACGGCCCGCGCGAGCAGGGTCGCTACGCGCAAGAATTTTTCACCACCGTCAAGACCGCCTATACCGGCATGTGAGAAGCAGCATGAACACCCGACTGTCTCCGCGCTACCAGGGCGTTTTTCCGGTGGTGCCCACCACCTTTTTTGAAGACGGCACGCTCGATCTGGAAAGTCAAAAACGCTGCGTCGATTTCATGATCGATGCGGGCTCCAACGGCCTGTGCATCCTGGCCAACTTCTCCGAGCAATTCGTGTTGTCCGACAGTGAGCGCGAAGTGCTGACCCGGACCATGTTGGAGTATGTGGCCGGACGCGTGCCAGTGATCGTCACCACCACCCATTTCAGCTCCAAGGTCTGTGCCGAGCGCAGCCGCCAGGCGCAGGATATGGGTGCCGCCATGGTGATGGTGATGCCGCCCTACCACGGTGCCACCTTCCGCGTGCCCGAGCCGCAAATCCACAGCTTTTACCAGGCGGTGTCGGATGCCATCACCATTCCCATCATGATTCAGGACGCCCCGGCCAGCGGCACGGTACTAAGCGCCACTTTTCTGGCACGCATGGCGCAGGAGATCGAGCAGGTTTCGTATTTCAAGATCGAAACGGCCGGTGCCGCCTCCAAGCTGCGCGAGCTGATCCGCCTGGGCGGCAACGCCATCGAAGGCCCGTGGGACGGTGAAGAGGCCATCACCCTGCTGCCCGATCTGGATGCTGGCGCCACGGGCGCGATGACCGGCGGCGGCTTCCCGGACGGCATCCGCAAGATAGTGGATGCCTATGCCACAGGACAGCGTGAAGAGGCCGTGCATGCCTACCAGGAGTGGCTGCCGCTGATCAATTATGAAAACCGCCAATGCGGACTGCTCGCCGCCAAAGCACTCATGAAAGAAGGCGGCGTGATTGCCTGCGAGGCGCCGCGCCACCCGCTGCCCGCCATGCACCCGGATACCAGGGCCGGGTTGATCGAAACCGCAAAGCGGCTCGATCCGCTGGTGCTGCGCTGGGGGAAATAAGAGCCCCCACGCTTCTCGCTTCGCGTAGTGCGCTGCCCCCTCAGGGGGCGAACCCGCCTCGGGGCGGCCCTTCGCCGGGGTTCAGGAGCCACCACGCTTCTCGCTTCGCGTAGTGCGCTGCCCCCTCAGGGGGCGAACCCGCCTCGGGGTGGCCCTTCGCCGGGTTGTCTCTAAACGTCCGTCCACGCGCCATCGCGCGCATTGGAACGGATCACGGCATCCACAAACTGCAAGCCCAATAGCCCGTCCGTGGCATTCGGGAAATGCAGGGCCAGTGGCTCGGCTGCCACACCGGCGCGGCGCGCGGCAATCGCCTGCGCCGCATCCGAATAGATGTTGGCAAAACATTCATGAAAACCTTCCGGGTGCCCGGCTACGATGCGCGAGGAGTGCGCCGACAGGGGCAGGGTGCCCGGGCCGTTGGGCGTGCGCGTCTGCGCCGGTGCATCCATAGGCTTGAAGCTCAGCGATTGCGGAACCTCTTGCTGCCATTCCAGCGTGCCCAGCGCGCCGCTGACGCGAATGCGCAGCGCATTTTCCACACCGGCCGCGGCCTGCGTCACCCAGAAGCTGCCGCGCGCGCCATTGCTCAGGCGCAGCATGGCGCCCGCGTAGTCATGCGTGACGCGCGTGGGCACGATGGTGCCGACCTCGGCCGCGACCTGGGCTACTTCCAGGCCGGTGACAAAACGCAGCAGGTTGTGGGCGTGGGTGCCGATGTCGCCCATCACCAGGGACGGGCCGCCACGCGCTGCGTCATCTTTCCAGGGCGAGCGGGACACGCCGGGTTTGGCGCGGCCGCCCTGCACATATTCCACCTGCACCAGGCGGATATCGCCCAGTTGGCCCTCGGCCACCATGGCGCGCGCCTGGCGCACCATGGGGTAGCCGGTGTAGTTGTGGGTCAGGCAAAACACCAGACCACTGTCTTTTACTTTTTGCAGCAGCGCCTGCGCCTCGTCCAGCGTGTTGGTCATGGGCTTGTCGCAAATCACGTCCATCCCCGCATTCAGCGCCGCCATGGAGAATGTGAAATGGCTGTCGTTGGGCGTCATGATGGCCAGCACATCGGCACCGTCCGCGCGCGCGACTTCACCGGCAATCAGGGCCTCACCATCGGCATAGCAGCGCTCGGCAGCCAGCCCTAGCTCGCGCCCGGCCTGCACCGAACGCTCGGCGTTCGACGACAGGCAGGCAGCTACCAATTCGTAGCGGTCGTCAATGCGTGCGGCCTGGCGGTGCATGGCGCCGATAAAGGAGCCGGGCCCGCCACCGACTACAGCCAGGCGCAGGCGGCGGCCCAGCAGGGAAATCACAGGGTTCAAGGACATGGATGCAAATGCCTCACAGACAAAGTTTCAGACAAAAAAAAGCCGCTCCAGAAGAGCGGCTCGTTTTACAGCGTTTACTGCGGGCGGCGTGGCGTCATGGGCCCGCGGCCTTCGATATGGCGGAAGTTGATGCGGCCCTTGCTCAGGTCGTAGGGCGAGAGCTCCAGGGACACGCGGTCACCCGCCAAGATACGGATGTGGTTCTTGCGCATCTTGCCAGCCGAGTAGGCGATCAACTGGTGCCCGTTGTCCAGGGTCACCCGAAAGCGCGTGTCTGGCAGCACTTCGTTGACAACGCCCATCATTTCAATCAGTTCTTCTTTGGCCATGGTTGAATCCTTAAGCTCTCTATTATCGTACGTTTAATGGGTGCGTGTCTTCTCATATACCCAATCGATGCCCTGGGCCAACGCATAGTGGGCTGCGGCATCGTGGGTGGAGAAGTCATCGCAGAAGCGCATGACGCGATCGGTGGAGGCGCTGCCACTGCCACTGGCAATGGAAACCTGGGCCTCAAAGCGGCCACTGGTCAAAGGACGGGGGCAGGCCGCAATGCGGTATTTGCCCATGGTCACAGGGGTCAAAAGCGGGAAATTATTGTTATAAATCATTGGAAAACACATTGGAAATACAGTCGC
>CANCCF010000002.1 GCA_947374485.1 Comamonadaceae bacterium
GGCTGAGGCGGTGCAAAAAGGGCATGGTGCATTTTCCGGAGATGCAGAAAATGTAGTCCAGTTTGGCGCCCTGCCAGGGCCAAACGCCGCTCTGGGCGGCCTGATTTTTGCCCGGTGCCGGGTTGCTGTGCACTCCTGCAGACATTGCAGGCTTGCTGGGCTGATGGCAGTGGCGCAGGGCGGTCTGTGGCTGCGGGTAAAATCCGGCCACACCAAGCCCGTTTGCAGACAGTTTCCACCACGGGGCGCCGGGTTTCCATAGTGCCGGCATCGCCCCCCAATACCCCCTTTGTCAACACTTTGCCGGACGCAGCCCCGCGCTGCCCCTTGTGCCTTTTTCGATTGCCCCTTTGCACCAGCCCATGACGCGCGCCGCGCCCCGCAGCCCCTTTCACAGCAGCCGCCTGGTGCGCCTGCTGGCCGAGCTTGGCCTGGCTGACGCCAGCCAGCCGGGCCCGGCCTTTGCCGAAAAGCTGGGCCACTGGATCGGCATCAAAGAGGCCATTGGCCTGCGCGCCAGCCACGCCCCGCTGGCCGCCACAGCCGGTGCGCCAACCGCCACTGTGGGTACCGCAGCGGTGGCCGCTACCCGGGCCTTCGAAGCCGCGCGCGCGGCCATGGCGCAGCGCCTGCGCGACGCTGGCAGTGGCATTGAAAGCGGCAGCACCTATGCGCCCTACCGGCGCCACTACCAGGCCCAGCAGCGCGCCATGGAGCTGGCCCTGCGGCCGCTGCGCCTGCAGGTGCGCGCAATGCTGGCGGCTGCGACCCCGGGCCTGCGCCAACTCGCAGCGCTGGACGCGGCCATGGAGGGCATTCTGGGCGAGCGCGAAGGCCTGCTGCTCGCTGCCCTGCCCGCGCGGCTGGAGCAGCGTTTCAAGGCCCTGCATGCGGCCGAGCCCGGTGGCGCGGCGCGCTTTGGCCAGGAGCTGCAAAGCCTGTTGCTGGCCGAATGGGAGCTGCGCCTGCAACCCACCCTGGGGCTGCTGGAAGCACTGCATAACGACACCCCTCACCGCCCTGTTGGCACCGCCAGCCCGGCTGACCCCCTCACACCATGAACAAACACCTTTTCAATGCCAGCTTTGCGCTGGGTGCCCTGGCCCTCTTGTGGGTCGGCAGCGGCTTTTTTGGCACGCAGTGGCTGGCCCTGGCCATGACGCTGCTGATTGCCGCCGTCTACACCGTGGGCGCGCTGGAGCTGCGGCGTTTTCGCGAGACCACACAAGCCCTGCTGGCCGCACTCCAGGCGGTGCCCGCACAGCTCGTGCAGCTGGAAGACTGGCTCACCCGCGTGCCAGCCACGCTGCAAGACCCGGTGCGCTTGCGCATCGAAGGCGAGCGCGCCGGGCTGCCCGGCCCCACGCTCACGCCCTATCTGGTGGGCCTGTTGGTGATGCTGGGCATGCTGGGCACCTTTTTGGGCATGGTGGCCACGCTCAAGGGCGCGGTGTTTGCGCTCGAAGGCACGGCCGACCTGGCTGCCATCCGCTCGGCCTTTGCCGCGCCCATCAAGGGTCTGGGCCTGGCCTTTGGCACCTCGGTGGCAGGCGTGGCCAGCTCGGCCATGCTGGGCCTGATGTCGGCCCTGGCGCGGCGCGAGCGCCTGCAGGCGGCGCAGCTGCTCGACCGCTGTGTGACCGGCAGCCTGCGCCCCTTCTCGCACAGCCACCAGCGCCAGCAGGCCTGGCTGGCGCTGCAAGCCCAATCACAAGCCTTGCCAGCGGTGGTGACGCAATTGCAAGCCCTGATGGAGCAGATGCAGCGCATGGGCCAGCAAACGCATGAACACCTGCTGGCCAACCAGCAAGGTTTTCACAGCCATGTGCAAGGCGTCTACACCGGCCTGGCCCAGGCCGTGGACCAGTCGCTGCACGACAGCCTGGCCAGCAGTGCACAGCGCGCCGCGGACAGCCTCACCCCGGTGCTGCAGGCGGCCCTGGGCGGTATGGCGCAGGAAACCCGGCAACTGCAGGCGCAGCTGGTGGCCCAGACGCAGGCGCAGCTGGAGGCTTTGCGCGCGCAGCACAGCCAACACGCGCAGCAAATGGCCAGCGACTGGCAGGCCACGCAGACCCGCGCGCAAGCGATGCAGCACAGCGCCCAGGCGGCGCAAGAGGCGCGCGAACAGCAGCGCCTGCAGGCCTGGACAGCAGGCCTGGCCAGCATCGGCGCGCAAACCCAGGCCAGCGCCAGCGGCACGCTGGCCGAAATCACGCGCCTGCTGGGCAGCGCCGAAGAACTGGTGCGCACCCGTGTGGCCAGCGAGGCTGCGTGGACGCAGCAGCACGGCGCGCGCATGGAGCACATGGCCCGGCTGCTGCAGAGCGAGCTTGGTGCCTTGCGCGACGCTGAAGAGCAACGCGGCCAGGCTGCCGTGGCACAACTGCAAGCGCTGCAAAGCGCGGTGGCCACGCACCTGGGCAGCCTGGGGCTGGCGCTCGAAGCACCCATTGCGCGCCTGATAGAAACCGCGTCTGAAGCACCGCGCGCGGCGGCCGAGGTCATAGGCCAACTGCGCAAGGAAGTGTCCACCAGCGTGGCCCGTGACAACGCGCTGCTGGAAGAACGCAGCCGCATTCTGGAGAGCCTGAACACCCTGCTGGCGGGCATCCACCACGCCGCCGCCGAGCAGCGCGCGGTGATCGGCACGCTGGGTGCCGAGGTTAGCGCCAGCGCGGTCGAAGTCGCCAGCCTGGGCGAGACCTTTGGCTTTGCGGTGCAGGGCTTTGGTGCGGCCAACGACAAGCTGGTGGCCAGCCTGCAGCGGGTGGAGGGCGCGCTCGACAAATCCATGGCGCGCAGCGACGACCAGCTGGCCTACTACGTGGCGCAGGCGCGCGAGGTGATTGACCTCAGCATTGGCTCGCAAAAAGACATCGTGATGGAATTGCGCCAGCTGGCCGGGCGCCAGGCACAGTTGGCGGGGGAAGCCTGATGCAAGACCCTGACGGCGGCGTGGAGCAGACCGCGCCCATCTGGGCCGTGTTTGGCGACCTGATGGCGGGCCTGCTGGGTGCCTTTGTGCTGCTGCTGGTGGGCGTGCTGGTGGTGCAGGTGCAGCTGGCCACGCAACTGCAGGACGAGGTGGGCAAACGCAAGGCCGAAGAACAACGCCGCCTGACACTGGAGAAAGCCCTCGCCGTGCCGCTGGCCAGCGGGCGCATCACGCTGGCCAACGGGCGCATTGGCATCAGCGGGCGCTTGCTGTTTGCACTCAACTCCGACCAGCTGCAGCCCGCAGGCCGCCAGCTGCTGGCCAGCCTGGTGGCACCACTGCACGACTACCTGGGTGCGCGCGGCGAGCTGCTGATGGTCAGCGGCTTCACCGACGACCGTTCGGTGAGTGCTGCCAACCACCAGTTTGCCGACAACTGGGAACTCTCGGCCCAGCGCGCCTTGACGGTTACGCGCGCGCTGATCGAGCAGGGCATGCCCGCCTCCCTGGTGTTTGCCGCCGCCTTTGGCGAGCAGCAGCCGCTCACCCCCAACGTGAGCGAGAGCGCGCGGGCGCAGAACCGGCGTGTGGAGATGGCGCCGGTGCCCAGAGGCGGCAACACGGCTGCCGCGGCGACGGCTGCCACCACGCCATGACGCAAGCCGCTGCCAGCCCCGGCGCAGAGGCGCTGCAGCAGCACTATCTGCAGGTGCTGGCGCGGCGCACTGAGGCGGCCAGGGAACAGGTGCGAACCATTCTGCAAGCCAGGCTGCAGCCGCAGGCCCTGCAGGCACCACAAGATACGCTGCCCGCGCCGCTGGCGGCAGCACCCGGCGCGCCGCCTGATGCAGCGCGCTGCAGCCCCCTGCGCGCGCTGGTGCAGCAGCTCGCACAGCCCTCACACCTGTCGCAGACAGCACCGCCCACAAGCGAGGCGCTGCTGCCAACCCCAACCGGCGTGCGGCCTGAGCTGAAGTCCGTGCAACAGTCGCGCAGCACCTGGTCGCGCCTGAGCGCGGAGCGGCTGCTGGCGCAGGCCCTGGGGCAGGCGCCGCAGAACGCCGGGCCCATCAACTCCCACATGCTGGTGCTGCGTTCGCTGGCACTCATGCGCGAACGCTCGCCCGATTACCTGGGCCGCTTCATGGCGCATGTGGACACGCTGCTGTGCCTGGAGGCCAGCGAGCGGGAGCGCCTGGCGGTGCGTCGCACCGGCCCGGGTCGTGTGAAGCGCCCACCCCCGTGACGTGCCCTACCGTGGCACTGCCTGGTCGCAATGGTGTGGCCCGCGCCTCGTTTTCAGATCGGTAATTTAACCAAGGGGTCGGCACAGGCCACACCCAGTGGCTGAAAGTGTTTGAGGTTGCGGGTCAGCAGCAGCAGCCCCGCGTTCTGCGCCAATGCTGCAATGGCCACATCAGCAAAACCCGGATGGCGCCCCTGCGCTATGGCCGCATCCGAGAGCTGCCCTGCCAGGCGCGCGGCTTGCGCATCCAGCGGCAAGATGCGGTCGGCATAGGTGGCTAACAGGCCGTCCAGCCAGCGGTCCAATCGGTCGGCTCGTTCAACACCGCCCGCGCGTCGCAGCTTGCCAATGCCTTGGGCCATTTCCGCAATGGCAAGGGCAGGCAGAAAAAGCGTCTGGTGGTGTTCATGCAGCCAATCGCTCAAGGGGGTGGGTGTGAAGGCTTCCCGCCCCAGGGCCAGCATGGACACCACACTGGTATCCAGCAAATAGCCCCTATTCAAAATCAACGCCCCGCAGCGGTGTGGTGTCGCGCTCGGTCTCGAAGGGCTCGGGCAACGCAAGCAGGTAGTTGGCCAAGTTGGGCATTTCCAGCGGGTAGAGACGCGCACCTTCGGCAACCGGCACGATCATGGCGCAGGGCTGGCCGTGGCGACTGACGAGCGTGGGGCGGCCTTTTTCTGCGGCGGCCACGAGCGCAGAAAAGCGGGCCTTGGCTTCGCGAATTTGTATGGTTTCCATTGCGACCCTCAGTGTGACTACATGAGGTCATTTTACAGCAGCGCCGAGCAATCGGCAATCACGCGGTCGGGCGCGCAGGCCGCAATCGGCTGGCCCATGTTGTAGCCGTAGGGCAGCGCCCACACCGCCACGCCCGCGTTGCGCGCAGTGGCCACGTCGATGCTGGAGTCACCCACAAACAGCGCGCGCGCGGCCCGCACGCCAAATTTTTCCAGGCAGGCCTGCACGCCCGCCGGGTCGGGCTTTTTGGACGGCAGGGTGTCGCCGCTCACCACCCAGTGCAAGAGCGGCGTGAGCTGGTGCGCGTCCAGCACGGTGCGGGTGTAGCGCGATTCCTTGTTGGTCACCACCGCGAGCTTCACGCCGCGCGTGCGCAGGGTGATCAGGGACTCGCGCACCTGCGGGTACAGGTGGCTGCGGGTGCCGCAGCGGCGCTGGTAGTGGGTGTCGAAGGTGGCGGCAATGGCAGGCAGCTTGTCGCTGGCCTGCACCGCAGCCACCGACATGCCACCGCTGTAGGCCAGCGCCTGGATCAGCAGCGTGCGGGTGCCGTGGCCTATCCAGTCGTTGACCTGTTGCTGCGTCACTTCAGGCAGCTCGACATGGCGCAGGGTGTCGTTGACGGCGTCGCAAATTTCGGGCGCGGTGGCGATCAGCGTGCCATCCAGATCGAACATGACCAGGTCGAATTCAACGCGCATGGGCCGCACCCTGGAGTTGGCGCACGGCAGCAGCCACCCGCTCGGCGGTGATGCCAAAGTGCGCATACAGGTCCTTGGCCGGGGCGGATTCGCCAAAGCTGGCCATGCCAATCACCACACCGGTGCGGCCCACGTACTTGCGCCAGAAGTCGGGGTGCGCGGCCTCAATGGCTACCGCAGGCAGGTTCATGGGCAGCACCTCGTCCTGGTAAGCCTGGGGCTGGCGGTCGAACACATTGGAGCAAGGCATGGAGACCACGCGGGTGGCAATGCCCTCGGCGGCCAGCGTGGCCTGCGCGGCCATGGCCAGCTCCAGCTCGGAGCCGGTGGAGAGGATCACGGCCTGTGCACCGGCCATGTCGGAGAGCACATAGCCGCCGCGCGCAATGCCGCTGCTGTGCGCCAGCGAACTGAGGCGCGGCAGGTTCTGGCGCGACAGGCACAGGGCGCTGGGGCCGTCCTGCCGCTGTACGGCACAGGCCCAGGCCACGGCGGTTTCCAAGCCATCGGCCGGGCGCCACACGTCCAGGCCGGGGATGATGCGCAGCGAGGGCACGTGTTCCACGCTCTGGTGCGTGGGGCCGTCTTCGCCCAGGCCAATGCTGTCATGGGTGAAGACGTGGATGACGCGGCGCTTCATCAGCGCGGCCATGCGGATGGCGTTGCGGCTGTAGTCGCTGAAGGTGAGAAAGGTGCCGCCATAGGGAATGAAGCCACCATGCAGTGCCATGCCGTTCAGCATGGCGGCCATGCCGAATTCGCGCACACCGTAGCTCATGTGGTTGCCCGCCTGGAAGGCGCCCTGCGCGTCCACCCCGGCCTTTTTGCAACCCTTGAAGTTGGTCAGATTGGAGCCCGTGAGGTCCGCACTGCCGCCGAAGAATTCGGGCAGCAAGGGCGCCAGCCCATCGAGCGCATTCTGGCTCGCCTTGCGCGTGGCCACGGCCTCGGGCTTGTCGGCCACTGCGGCCAGCAGGGCGGGCAACTGCTGGGCAAAGGACGGCAGCAACTCGCCCGCCATGCGCCGCTCCAGCTCGGCCGCGGCTTGCGGAAATTCCGCGCGGTAGGCTTCAAAGCGCGTGCGCCAGGCCTGCTCGGCGGCCTGCCCGCGCGCTACGGCATTCCACGCGCTGGCGATGTCTTCGGGGATTTCAAACGGCGCATACGGCCAGTCGAGTGCCACGCGGGTGGCGGCCACTTCGGCAGCACCCAGGGCCGCGCCATGCACATCGTGCGTGCCCGCCTTGGTGGGTGCGCCCATGCCAATCACCGTCTTGCAGCAGATCAGTGTGGGGCGGCCGTCTGCCGCTGCGCTTTGCGCGCGCGCGGCTTTGACTGCGGCGTCCAGCGCCTCGGGGTCGTGGCCGTCCACATCGGCAATCACGTGCCAGCCGTAGGCTTCAAAACGCTGGGGCGTGTTGTCGGTGAACCAGCCTTCCACATGGCCGTCAATGGAGATGCCGTTGTCGTCGTAGAAAGCAATCAGCTTCGAGAGTTTCAGCGTACCGGCGAGCGAGCAGACCTCGTGGCTGATCCCCTCCATCAAACAGCCGTCACCGAGGAACACATAGGTGTGGTGGTCCACCACGCGGTGGCCGCCCCGGTTGAATTCGGTGGCCAACAACTTTTCAGCCAGCGCCATGCCCACCGCATTGGCCAGGCCCTGGCCCAGCGGCCCGGTGGTGGTCTCCACGCCGGGTGTGACATCGACCTCGGGGTGGCCGGGCGTCTTGCTGTGCAGCTGGCGGAATTTTTTGAGTTCATCCAGCGGCAGGTCGTAACCGGCGAGGTGCAAGAGCGCATACAGCAGCATGGAGGCATGGCCATTGGAGAGCACGAAGCGGTCGCGGTCCGGCCAGTGGGGGTTGGCCGGGTTGTGCTGCAGGTGGCGGTTCCACAGCACCTCGGCGATATCGGCCATGCCCATGGGCGCACCGGGGTGGCCGGACTTGGCTTTTTCAACCGCGTCCACGGCGAGCATGCGCACCGCGTTGGCCATGCGGCGGGCCAGGGCGGGGGAGGGACTGCTAAGGGAGGAAGGCATTCAATTTCTCCGGGGAAAATAATTCAAAAAGCAGACTCCGCAACATGCGAAGTGTCTTGCTCAGGAATACCGCGGAACCGGCTTCGCCGGGCCGCTGGTATTGCCCCCTGCAAGGGGGGAACGGGCTACACGCAGTGAGCCTGGAAGGGGGTTAGCGTCTCTTCCTTTCCATCATCCGCCAGATGAAGGGTGTGAAGATAAGTTGCATCGCGAGTTCCATCTTGCCGCCCGGCACCACGATGGTATTGGCGCGGCTCATGAAGCTGCCGTCCACCATGCTGCGCAGGTACTGGAAATCAATGCCCTTGGGCTTGGCAAAGCGGATCACCACCATGCTCTCGTCGGGCGATGGAATGTCGCGCGCAATAAAGGGGTTGCTGGTGTCCACCATGGGCACGCGCTGGAAGTTGACGTGCGTGTGCATGAACTGCGGGCAGATGTAGTTCACATAGTCGGGCATGCGGCGCAGGATGGTGTCGGTCACCGCCTCGGTGCTGTAGCCACGTTTCGATTTGTCGCGCCAGAGCTTTTGGATCCATTCCAGGTTGATCACCGGCACCACGCCGATGAGCAGATCGGGGTGCTGCGCGATGTTGACCTCGGGTGTGACCACGGCACCGTGCAAGCCCTCGTAGAACAGCAAATCCGTGTGGGCGGGCACGTCTTCCCAGGGCGTGAAGGTGCCGGGGTCCTGTTGGTAGGGTGCGGCTTCTTCGTGGTCGTGCAGGTACTTGCGGCGCTGGCCGGTGCCGCTGGCGGCGTAGTCACGGAACAGGGCTTCGAGCTCGGGAAAGAGGTTGTTCTCGGGGCCGAAGTGACTGAAGTTCTTGTTGCCTTGTGCCTCGGCCTCGGCCAGGCGCAGCTTCATTTCCGCGCGGTCATGGCGGTGGAAGCTGTCGCCCTCGATGACGGCGGCGTTGATGTTCTCGCGCCGGAAAATGTTTTCGAAGGTGCGTGTCACCGAGGTGGTGCCCGCGCCGCTGGAGCCGGTGATGGCGATGATGGGATGGCGTTCAGACATGGGGGTATCTCCGGATTAGTCGCGAAACAGGCTGCGCTCGGCAAACAGCGGGTTGATCATGGCGTTGCGCTCGGGCTCGCTGTGGTAGCGCTCGATGCGCTCCACCTCGTTTTTGGAGCCGAACACCAGGCCGATGCGCTGGTGCAGGCTGCCCGGCTTGACCTGCAGCACCGGCTTTTCACCGGTGCTGGCGCGCCCACCGGCCTGCTCCATCAGCATGCCGATGGGGTTGGCCTCGTAGAGCAGGCGCAGGCGCCCGGGCTTGGCCAGGTCTTTGGTGTCGCGCGGGTACATGAATACGCCGCCGCGCATCAGGATGCGGTGCGCCTCGGCCACCATGCTGGCGATCCAGCGCATGTTGAAATCCTTGGCGCGCGGCCCGGGCTTGCCCGCCAGGCATTCGTCCACATAGCGTTTCACCGGCGCCTCCCAGAAGCGGCTGTTGGAGGCGTTGATGGCGAACTCCTGCGTGTCCTCGGGAATTTTGAGCTTGGGGTGGGTGAGCATGAACTCGCCCAGGTTGGGGTCGAGCGTGAAGCCGTAGACACCGTTGCCCACGCTGAGCACCAGCATGGTGGTGGGGCCGTAGAGCGCGTAGCCCGCAGCCACCTGTTTGGTGCCCGCCTGCAGGAAGTCGGCCTCCACCACATCCACACCCGTATCGGGCCCGCGCAGGATGGAAAAAATGCTGCCCACCGAGACGTTCACATCGATGTTGCTGGAGCCGTCCAGCGGGTCAAACACCAAGAGGTATTTGCCGCGCGGGTATTGCGCCGGGATCTGGTAGGGCAGCTCCATTTCTTCCGAGGCCATGCCCGCCAGGTTGCCCGCCCATTCGGTGCGCTGGATAAAAACCTGGTTGCTCAGCACGTCGAGCTTTTTTTGCGTTTCGCCCTGCACGTTGACCGAGCCGCCGCTCTCTTCGGCATGGTTGCCCATGGCGCCACCCAGCTCGCCAAAGGCGACAGCACGGGCGATGGCCTTGCAGGCAATGGCCACGTCCAGAATCAGCGCGTTGAAGTCGCCGCTGGCCTCGGGGAAGCGGCGCCGCTCTTCGATCAGGAACTGCGTCAGTGTGGAACGGTGGGCGTGGGGCATGGGTACTTTCGGAGCAGTTAATCAGCTTGCAGGTTAGCGGTGTGCAGGTGCGCGTGCCATTCGCGCAGTTGCGTGAGGCTCACACCGCCGAGGTCGGGCAGCTGGCACAAGGCGAGCGAAAAGTCCTGGTCCAGGGTGAAGCGCGTGGGCGTGATGACGGTGGCGATACCCGCCGCATGGGCGGCCTGCAGGCCGTTGCCGGAGTCTTCGAAGGCCAGGCAGGCAGCAGGCCCCAGGCCCAGGCTTTGCAGCACCTGCAGATAGACCTGGGGGTGCGGCTTTTTGAGGGGCGCGGTGGCGGCGTCGCCAATGGCGGCGAATTGCTGGCGCCATTGCGACCCGAGGGCGCGCTGCAACAAGGCGGCGATGTTGGGGGGCGAGGTGGTGGTGGCAATGGCGAGCTGCAGGCCCTGGCTTTGGGCCTGTTCGATGAGCGCCAAAACGCCGGGCCGCATGGGCACCTCGCCGCTCTCAATGGCGGCTGCGTAGGCGGTGGTTTTGAGGCTGTGCAACTGGGCCAGCGCCTGCGGCAAATCAGTCGCTGAGAGGCCGCGCTGCTCGGGTGGCAGCAGCTTCCAGTAGTAGCGCATGCGCTCTTTGCCGCCCGAGATGTGCAGCAAGCGGGTGTAGAGCGGATCGTCCCAATGCCACGCCAGGCCCAGGGTGGCAAAGGCGTGGTTGAAAGCCACCCGGTGCGCGGACTCGGTGTCCGCCAGGGTGCCATCCACATCAAAAACGAGGGCCTTAAGCATGGATTTACTTTAGCGGGCGCCACCCATAAACTCCAATCAGGTTTGTTAGCCCATTCATCAGCTTTATCTAATGCGAGCAGCGCGCTGCTCCGTCCCCCAACCACCATGCGCCCCTACACCCTCAAGCAGATTCAGACCTTTCAGGAAGTGGCGCGGCAGAAGTCGGTGTCCAAGGCGGCCGAGCGGCTGTTTGTGACGCAGCCCGCCGTGTCCATGCAGATCCGCCAACTTGAAGAGGCCTTTGGCCTGGCCCTGCTGGAGCCGGTGGGGCGCAACATCCGCCTGACGCAAGCGGGCGAACTGTTCCTGGCGCATGCGCAGGCGGCCATGGGCCAGCTCAAAGACCTGGAGGCGCTGATGGCCGACCACACCGGCCTCAAAAAAGGCCGCATTGACCTGGCCGTGGTCAGCACCGCCAAGTATTTCATTCCCATGCTGCTGGTGCAGTTTGCCAAGCTGTTTGAGGGCATTACCGTGCAGCTGCAAATTGACAACCGCGAAAACGTGCTGGGCCTGTTGGCGCGCAACGAGGCCGACCTGGTGGTGATGGGCCGCAGCCCTGCCGACCTGGACTGCGAGGCCACCGCCTTTGCCACCAACCCGCTGGCGATCGTGGCTGCGCCTGGCCACGCGCTGGTGCGGCGCAAACACCTGCCCTTCACGGCCCTGGCCGACTACAAGTTTGTGGTGCGCGAAGAGGGCTCGGGCACGCGCGCGGCCATGGAGCGCCTGTTTTCCGAGCAGCACACGCCGCTGCACATCGAGATGGAAATGCCCAGCAACGAGACCATCAAGCAGGCCGTGATGGCGGGCATGGGCCTGAGCTTTTTGTCGCTGCGCACCATGCGCCACGAGCTCGCCAGCGGCCACATGGCGATGGTGGATGTGCAGGGCCTGCCCAGCAGCGGCAGCTGGTATGTGACGCACCTGCGGCAAAAGAAACTCTCGCCCGCAGCGCGCGCCTTCAAGGGCTTTCTGGTGGAACAGGGCGGCGCGCTGATGGACGCCTGGCGCTGAGCCAGGGCCCCGGGATTCCGGGGATCTTCTTGCGTTTTCTCCATGGCGCGGCCATTGAAAATGCCTACACCGTCAGAACTGCCATGAACGCTTCTGACACCCACCTGCTGAAAAAACTGGCCCTGGTGCTGCTGCTCAAGCTCGCGCTGTTGCTGGGTTTGTGGTGGCTGTTTGTGCGCGATGCGCAGGTGCCGGTGGACGCCAGCCGCGCGGCCGGGCATCTGCTGCGCGCGCCTGCCCTGGCGCCTGGGGAGAAATAAAAATGATCTCCGAAGAGCTGGTCAACCTCTCGCGCCTGCAGTTTGCCGCCACGGCCCTGTACCACTTTTTGTTTGTGCCGCTGACGCTGGGCATGGTCTGGCTGCTGCTGATCATGGAGAGCGTGTTTGTGATGACCGGCCGCGTGGTGTGGAAGGACATGACGCGTTTTTGGGGCAAGCTGTTTGGCATCAACTTCGCGCTGGGTGTCACGACCGGCCTCACGCTCGAATTCCAGTTTGGTACCAACTGGGCCTATTACTCGCACTATGTGGGCGACGTGTTTGGCACGCCGCTGGCCATTGAGGGGCTGATGGCCTTCTTTCTGGAGTCGACCATGATCGGCCTCTTCTTCTTTGGCTGGGAGCGCCTCTCCCGCCCCAAGCACCTGCTGGTGACGGCGCTGATGGCGCTGGGCACCAACCTGTCGGCGCTGTGGATTCTGATTGCCAACGGCTGGATGCAAAACCCGGTGGGTGCGCGCTTCAACTACCAGACCATGCGCATGGAGATGAGCGACTTTTGGGCCCTGCTCTTCAACCCGGATGCGCAGGCCAAGTTTGTGCACACGGTGTCGGCCGGTTACGTCACCGGCGCACTCTTTGTGCTGGCCATATCCAGCTGGTATTTGCTGCGCCAGCAGGACGTGGAATTTGCCAAGCGCAGCTTTCGCGTGGCCGCAGCCTTTGGCATGGCCTCGGTGCTGAGCGTCATCGTGCTGGGCGACGAGTCGGGCTACACCGTGGGCGAGGCGCAGCAGACCAAGCTGGCTGCCCTCGAGGCCATGTGGGAAACCAAGCCCGCACCGGCCAGCCTGACGCTGGTGGCCAGCATCAACGAGGCCGAGCAGAAGAACAATTGGGCCATCGAGATTCCCTGGGTCATGGGCCTGATTGGCACGCGCACGGTGAGCCGCGAGATACCCGGCATCCTGGAGATCAAGGCCAAAAACCGCGCGCGCATTCTGCGTGGCGTGGTGGCGGTGAACGCGCTCGACGCCCTGCGCGCCAACCCCGCCGACAGAGTGGCGCGCCAGACCTTTGAGGGGCACCAAGCGGACCTGGGTTTTGGCTTGCTGCTGAAAAAATATGTGGAGGATGTGAACACCGCCACGCCCGCCACCGTGGAGCGCGCCGTGAACGACACGGTGCCGCGCGTGACGCCCATGTTCTGGGCCTTCCGGCTGATGGCGGGCCTGGGCTTTGCCATGCTGCTGCTGTTTGCGCTGGCCTTCTGGAGCACGCTCAAGTCACCGCCCCGGCACCCGCGCTGGCTGCTGAAGTGGGCACTGTGGATGCTGCCTGCGCCCTGGATTGCCAGCGAGCTGGGCTGGGTGGTGGCCGAGTATGGCCGCCAGCCCTGGACCATTTACGGCGTGCTGCCCACGCACCTGAGTGTCTCCACCCTGAGTGTGGCCAACCTGTATGGCTCGCTGGCGGGCTTTCTCATTTTCTACACCGCGCTCTTGGTGGTGGAGCTGTTCCTGATGTTCAGGTTTGCCCGCCTGGGGCCGGGCAGCCTGGGCACCGGGCGCTATGCCCATGAGCACGCGCCGCATGCCATAGCACCACCGGCCTGAAGGGAGACCGCATGCTGGACTATGCGACGTTAAAAATCATCTGGTGGCTGCTGATTGGCGTGCTGCTGGTGGGCTTTGCCATCATGGACGGGCACGACCTGGGTGTGGCCACCCTGTTGCCCTTTGTGGCGCGCAACGACCTGGAGCGCCGCGTGACTATCAACTGCGTGGCCGCGCACTGGGACGGCAACCAGGTCTGGTTCATCACCGGTGGCGGCGCGATTTTTGCGGCCTGGCCGCTGGTGTATGCCACTGCCTTCAGCGGCTTTTACTGGGCCCTGCTGCTGGTGCTGTGGGCGCTGTTTTTGCGCCCGGTCGGTTTTGACTACCGCAGCAAGATCCATGATGCCCGCTGGCGCAGCAGCTGGGACTGGGGCCTGTTTGTGAGCGGCGCGGTGCCCCCGCTGATTTTTGGCGTGGCCTTTGGCAATCTGCTGCAGGGCGTGCCCTTTGCGCTGGATGCCAACATGGTCAGCACCTACAGCGGCAGCTTCTGGCAGCTGCTCAACCCCTTTGCCCTGCTGGCCGGTGTGACCAGCAGCGCCATGCTCACCCTGCAAGGTGCGACCTACCTGGCGCACCGCACCGAAGGAGCCATCCAGGCGCGCAGCATGCGTGCGGGCACGGTGGCCGCGCTGGTGCTGGTGCTGGCCTTTGCGCTGGCGGGCCTGTGGCTGCAGCGACTGGAAGGCTACCGCATCGTCTCCCCCATCGACCCACAGGCAGCCGCCGTGCCGTTGGCCAAAACCGTGGTGCGTGCCACCGGCGCGTGGATGGACAACTATGCGCGCTGGCCCCTGCTGTGGGCCCTGCCCACTCTCGGGCTGCTGGGTGCGCTGCTGGCCGCCGCCCTGCTGCACATGCGCCAGACGCTGGCCGCCTTTGCGGCGTCGTCGCTGGCAGTGCTGGGCGTGGTGGGCACGGCCGGAGCATCGATGTTCCCGTTCATCCTGCCGTCCAGCAGCATGCCTGCGGCGAGCCTCACGGTGTGGGACAGTGTGTCGAGCCACCTGACCCTGGGGCTGATGTTCTGGGCCACGCTGGTGCTAATGCCGCTCATCCTGATGTATACCGCCTGGGCCTACCGCGTGATGCGCGGCAAGGTCACCGCGGCGCATGTGCAGGAACGCGAGCATTCGGCTTATTGAGGAAAAAAGAAAGGAGCCGCCATGTGGTACTTCGCCTGGATTTTGGGGGTGGGCTTTGCCGTCTTGCTGGCCATTCTGAATGCCATATGGGGCGAGCATGAGGAGGGACGCAAGTGAACGGCGTGGGCTGCTGGCGCCCGGGCGACAATAGCGCCAAACAGCCCATTGCATGCACACACCCGAACAGCCCATTCTCAGAGACATCGTGTTGGTCGGCGGTGGCCACAGCCACGTAGGGGTGCTCAAAAGCTTTGGCATGCGGCCCCTGCACGGCGTGCGGCTCACCCTGATTTGCACCGACGTGCACACGCCCTACTCCGGCATGCTGCCGGGCTATGTGGCGGGCCACTACGGCTATGACGCGGTGCACATCGACCTCAGCCGCCTGGCCGTGTTTGCCGGGGCGCGCCTGTACCACGACGAAGTGATGGGGCTGGACCGTGCAAACCGCCGCGTGCTGTGCCGCAACCGCCCGCCCGTGCCCTACGACCTGCTCAGCATCAACACCGGTTCCACCCCGCAATGGCGCGGCGTGCCGGGTGCGGCCGAACACGCCATTGGCGTCAAACCCATTGCCCGTTTCAACCAGCGCTGGCTGGATCTGCTGGCACGCGTGCAAAGCCACCCGGGCCGCACCACCGTGGCCGTGGTGGGCGCGGGTGCGGGGGGCGTGGAACTGCTGCTGGCGATGCAGTTTCGCCTGCGCCGGGTATTGATGGACGCGGGGCGTAACCCGGACGCGCTGGCGTTTCATGTGTTCACCGACAGCGCCAGCATCCTGCCCACGCACAACGCCTTTGTGCAGCGCAAATTTGAGGCCGTGCTGGCCGCGCGCGGCGTGCAGGTGCACCGCAACGCGGCAGTCACGCAGCTCACACCCGGGCACTTGCAGACTGCAGGCGGCGAAGTGCTGGAGGCCGACGAGATCGTCTGGGTCACGCGCGCGGGAGCGGCGGCGTGGTTGAAAGACACCGGCCTGGCGCTGGATGCCGAAGGCTTTGTGCAGGTCAACAAGCACTTGCAGAGCGTGACCGACCCGGCCGTTTTTGCCGCCGGTGATGTGGCCAGCATCGTCGGCCACCCGCTGGAAAAAGCCGGTGTGTTTGCCGTGCGCCAGGGGCCACCGCTGACCCGCAACCTGCGTCTGGCCGTGCAAGGCGCGGCCTTGAAGCCCTACCACCCGCAGCGCCGCTGGCTGGCGCTGATCAGCACCGGCGACCGCTATGCCGTGGCCTCGCGCGGCTGGCTTGGGTTTGCGGGTGCCTGGGTGTGGCGCTGGAAGGATTGGATAGACCAGCGCTTCATGCGCAGGTTTCAGGAGCTGGCGCCCATGCCAGAGCAGGCGGCGAGTATGGGTGCGCGTGCTGTGCCCGCCGTGGCGCTCACCTCCGAAGAATCCTTGCAGGCCCTCTCGGCCATTGCCATGCGCTGCGGCGGCTGCGGCGCCAAGGTGGGGGCCACGGTGCTGTCGCGGGCGCTCAGCGCTTTGCAGCCGGTAGCGCGCGACGATGTGCTCATCGGTCTGCACGCCCCCGATGATGCGGCCGTGCTGCGCGTGCCTGCGGGCAAGGCTCTGGTGCATTCGGTGGATTTTTTCCGCGCCTTCATCGACGACCCCTATGTGTTTGGCAAGGTGGCGGCCAACCACGCGTTGGGGGACATCTGGGCCATGGGAGCCGAGGCGCAATCGGCCACCGCCATTGCCACCGTGCCTGCGGGCCTGGACCGCCAGGTGGAAGACGTGCTGTTCCAGATGATGAGCGGCGCGCTGGAGGTGCTCAACGCCGCCGGTTGCGCGCTGGTGGGCGGTCACACCGGCGAGGGCCAGGAACTGGCGCTGGGCTTTGCCATCAACGGCCTGATTGACGACGACCCGGCCACGATTCTGCGCAAGGGCGGCATGCGTGCCGGTGAAGTGCTGGTGCTCACCAAGCCGCTGGGCACCGGCACCCTGTTTGCCGCACACGCCCGCCTGGCAGCCAAAGGGCGCTGGATCGACGCGGCCATTCAATCGATGCTGGTCTCCAACCAACAGGGCGCGCAGTGCCTGCGCAGCTTTGGCGCTAGCGCCTGCACCGATGTCACCGGCTTTGGTCTCCTGGGCCACCTGCTGGAGATGACGCGCCCCTCCGGCGTGGACGCCGAGCTGGACCTGCACGCACTGCCCTTGCTGGACGGTGCCGAGGCCTGTGTGGCCGCTGGCATTGTGAGCTCGCTGCAAAGCGCCAACGTGCGCCTGCGCCGCGGCATTGCCAACCAGCAGGCGATGGTGCAGCACCCGCGCTATGCGCTGCTGTTTGACCCGCAAACCGCCGGTGGCCTGCTGGCCAGTGTGCCCGCCGGGCGTGCCGATGCCTGCGTTGCCGCGCTGCGGGCGTTGGGGTATGCACAGGCCTGCGTGATTGGCCGCGTGCTGGCAGAGGGCGATGCGCTGGCGCCTGTGACGCTGCGGGATTAACGCGGCAGAGCACCGGCCGCGCATCGTCCTTGCCTCGGCCCCTCAGTGCGTCAGCTGCATGAACAAGCGCGGCAGTTTTTCGGGTAACGAAGCAATGCGGTCCACCACGGTGAACTGCTTGCCAAAGATGTCGCGCACATAGGCATCGGCCCGGGCATCGAGGTTGATGCAGTAGCTGGTGATGCCGCGCGTTTTCAACTCTTTGACGCACTGGCGTGCGTCCTGCACCAGGAAGGCCTCGTCTTGCACGTCCACGTCGGCGGGGCGCCCGTCGGTCAGCACCAGCAGGAGCCGGGTGTCCGCCGTTTGCGCTGCCAGGGTGTGGGCTGCATGGCGCATGGCCGCGCCCATGCGGGTGGAGTAGCCCGCCTGCATGGCCGCCAGGCGGCTCTTGACGGCGTCGCCCCAATGCTCGCCAAAGCCCTTGAGGTGCAGGTAGCGCACGTCGTGCCGGGTGTTGGAGTGAAAGCCCGCAATGGCCAGCGGGTCGCCCAGCTGCTCCACCGTCCAGGCCAAGAGGGCCACCGCCTCCTGGCTGAGTTCGAGAACCGTCTGGCTGCTGCCGGGCACCGTGTCGTTCAGCGATTCGGACAAATCCAGCAACAAGGTGACGGCAATGCTGCGCCCGGTGCGGTGCTGGCTTTGGGTGATGCGTGCATCGGGCTGGCTGCCCGCCTGCAGGTCGATGAGTGCGCGCACGGCCAGGTCCAGGTCCAGCTCATCACCATCTTGCTGGTGGCGCAGGCGCTGGCGTTCGTGGGGCTTGAGCAGGTCGAGCATGCTCTTCAGCTTCTTGGCCAGCGCCTGGTGTTTCGCCAACAACTTGTCGATGTGGCTGGCCTGGCCTGCCGGGTGCAGGCCTTCGAACAGGCTGACCCAGTCAGGCCGGTAGCTCTGGCTGGGGTAGTGCCACTCAGGGTAGTGACGCGGCGGCAGGCTTTGCAGCTCTTGCGTGTCGACGGCCTGGCGTGGCACGTCAAAATTTTCTTCATCGTCGCTCAGCTCATGGAATTTCCAGAGGTGGCGGTTGTCGTCGCGGTAGTCGAGGCGGCTGTCAGCAAACCAGGTGGCCGCCAGCTGGTCGCTTTGGCAGCGGGTTTTGGCCAGCCAGGCAATGGCCAATGTGGCCATGTCGGCGGTGCTGGAGTCACTGCCTTCCATCACCTTTTGAAACCGCACCGCATGCTCCCGCAGCACCGTGTCTGTGTATCCGTGCGCCACCACGGCCCAAGGTCCCGTCGTGCCGCACAGCAGGGTGCGCGAGAGAATGGCCAGGCGGTGGCGCAAGCAGGAGTGGGTGCGCGGGTCGCAGGCATCGGCCGCAGGCGCGGGCAGCAAAGCCAGCAGCACCGGGCGCAAACCCGGGTAGTGGCGCAGGCACAGCGCATCGACACGGGCATCTTCAAAGCATTCAATGGCCAGGCGCTGGGCCGGGCTGTAGTTGTCGGCAAAGATGGGTTGGCTCCAGCGCCGGTGCGCGGCCATGTGGGCCAGCGTGGCGCGGTAGCGGTCCAGCCCGCTGGCGCCGGGCACGTCGTCGTACACATCGGGCAGGCGCATGCCCAGTGCATCGCAGTAAGGCTGCAAGTTGCCAGTGTTTGCGACTGTGCCCGGTGCGGTTGCATACGGCACCAGCTGCGCCTGCTGTTGCCACAGCGCCAGCAAATACAAATCGAGCTTGCGCAGCTGGTCCACCAGGAGCGTGCCGTGGCGCTCGCGTTGCAGCACGGCGCGGCTGTCGGCTGATTGCAGGGCGAAGTACGCGCGCTGTTGTTCGGGCTGCTGGCTGTAGTGGCGCACGCCGTACTGCGCCCATCGCCGCAGGCCGTCGATGGACAGGCACTGCAGCACCTCGGGTGCGTGCTCCAAAAAAGCAATCA
The DNA here is from genome assembly GCA_947374485.1 of Comamonadaceae bacterium. Taxonomy (GTDB): domain Bacteria; phylum Pseudomonadota; class Gammaproteobacteria; order Burkholderiales; family Burkholderiaceae_C; genus Allorhodoferax. Next base: position 18,882 of record CANCCF010000002.1, read on the forward strand.
GGCAGGGGCTGGCATAGGTCTTGTGGATGCCGTGGATGGAGCCACTGGTGTCCATCAAGACCTGCAGCACCAGCGTGAGGTACTGCTGCAGCAGGTCTGCGCTGTTGAGCCTGCGCGCCACCTCTGGCAGGGATTGCAAAAACGGCGCAATGGCGCGGCCATTGGGCGACTTGTTGATGGCGCGCGCGGCCTCGAGCACGGCGTGCAGTGCGCCTTCGCCCACGCTGCGCGCAGTCTGCGGCCAGCACTGCAAAAACTCCAGCACCGGCTCGGCACCGCGCCCGAGCTTGCCCAATGTGCGGGCACAGGCGAGGTAGGCATCGAGCCCGTCATCGGACAGCAGCGCCTGCGCTTCGTTCATGCAGTCGGCGAAGACGGCGTCCACTGCGGGCAAGGCGCAATCGAGTTGCGCGCGCCATTGCATGAGCCTGCCGTCTGCGGCGAGCCGGGCGTCTGTGGCGGGCGTGGCCACCATGGCAGGTTTCAGGCAAACACGGCCGTGATGGCGTGGTCGAGGGTGGCGCGTATGTCGGCATCGTCCGTGAGCGGCCGCACCAGCGCCATGCGGCAGGCCTCCACCGGCGCCACGCCGCGCTGCATGAGGGTGGCGGCATACACCAGCAGCCGGGTGGAGATGCCTTCATCCAGCCCATGGCCCTTGAGGCGGCGCGCCGCCTCGGCTATGCGCACCAGAAGCGCCGCGGTGTCCATGGGCAGGCCGCTTTCGGTGGCCACAATGCGCGCCTCTTGCGCGGGGGCGGGGTAGTCAAAATCAAAGCCGACAAAGCGCTGCTTGGTGGACTGCTTCAGGTCTTTCAGCACGCTTTGGTAGCCCGGGTTGTAGGAGATGACAAGCTGAAAATCTTCGTGCGCGGTGAGGGTCACGCCGCACTTGTCCAGCGGCAACTGGCGCCGGTGGTCGGTGAGCGGGTGGATCACCACCGTGGTGTCCGCACGCGCCTCCACCACTTCATCGAGGTAGCAGATGGCACCGGTGCGCACGGCGGTAGTGAGCGGCCCGTCCAGCCAGCGCGTGCCCTGGGGCTCCAATAAATAACGGCCCAGCAGGTCAGAGGCGGTCATGTCCTCGTTGCAGGCCACGCTGATCAGGGACTTCTTCAGCCGCCAGGCCATGTATTCGACAAAGCGCGATTTGCCGCAGCCGGTGGGCCCCTTGAGCATGACGGGCAGGCGCGCGGCGTAGGCGGCCTCATACAGGGCGATCTCGTTGCCCGTCTCCTGGTAGTAGGGGCTGGCCTTCATGGCTGCGCCTAGCGGTGCACGCCCAGCTTCTCGCGCCAACCCGGGTAGAGCTTGTCGGCGTCCCCGGGGAAGGAGGCAAAGGCGCGCGCAAATTCGTGGTGCTCGCGGGCATAGGCAATCGGGTCGGCACCGGCCTTCCAGCATTCATACGACTGGCGCAGCGAGATGGCCCCGGCCGCGGGTGAGTCGATGTGGCCATAGGAGCCGCCACCCGAGGTGTTGATGACGTTGCCATGCCCCAGGTTCTCAAAAAAGCCGGGCAGGCGCAGGGCGTTCATGCCGCCCGAGATAATGGGCGTGGTGGGCTTCATGCCGTACCACTTCTGGAAGTAGACCGGGCCCTGGCACTCGTCGCGCTCGATCATGTAGGCAATGCCCTTGTCCTCGTTTTCGCCCTCCATCTTGCCGTAGCCCATGGTGCCCACGTGGATGCCCGAGGCGCCTTGCAGGCGCGACATCTTGGCCAGCACAAAGGCGGTGTAGCCGCGCTTGGCCGAGGGTGATGTCACCATGCCGTGGCCTGCGCGGTGGTAGTGCAGGTATTGGTTGGGGTATTGGCGCCGCGCCGTGGTGACCATGCCGGGGCCGCCCACAAAGCCATCCACCAGAAAGGCCACCTTGTCGGCATCAGAGCCAAAGGTCTCGAGCACAAAGTCGGCACGGGCGCACATCTCGTAATGGTCGTCGGCGGTGATGTTGGCCGAGAACAGTTTGGGCTGGCCGGTTTCGTCCTGCGCGCGCTTCATGGCGTCGGCCACCAGCGGCATCACCTTCTTCATGGGCGCGAAGGTCTGGTTGCCCTGCGGCTCGTCGTTTTTGATGAAGTCGCCACCCAGCCAGAACTGGTAGGCCGCCGCGGCAAAGGGCTCGGGGCGCAGGCCGAGCTTGGGCTTGATGATGGTGCCTGCGATGTAGCCGCCGTCTTTGAGCGGGCGGCCCAGGATGCGCCACATGTCGGAGATGTCTTTGGAGGGGCCATCAAAGAGCTGGATGGCACGCTCGGGCATGTAAAAGTCGTGGATCTTGGCGTGCGCAATGTCGCCCATGCCCTGGTTGTTGCCGATCACCAGCGTGAGGAAGGACACGATCATCATGCGTCCGTCGGTGATGTTGCGGTCAAACAGGTCAAGGGGGTAGGCAATGCGCATGTCCTCGGTGGCCTCGTCGATGTAGTAGACCAGCGCATCCACCCCGCGCGTGAAGTCGTCGGTGGTGCTGACCTCCACATTGGTGCCGGTGGACGACTCGGCCGCAAAGTGCGCCGCCGCCTCCAGGTAGCCGTGGCCCGATTTGGGCTTCATCTTGTAGGCCACCAGAATGTGCCGCCCCGCTGCGATGAGCTCGCTCTCGGTCAGGCTCAGGTCCGCATAGCGGTTGGATTGGTCCATGGGTTTACTCCGGTTGGTGGCATGCAAATGCGGTCAATGGAGTGGACTGTAGGGCGGGCTATGCGTTATGAAAATTCAATTTAAATGCGGGTCGAATCAGTTTTATCTGATGGTTTGGCGAAAGCCCGGCAAGGACTGGGAAGCTACGCATGCCAGGCCGTGACCTCGCTCATCAGGCTCACCCAATCAGTCAGGCTCGGCAGGGAACAGCTCTGATCGAATGTCCAATGCGCTGTGCAAAATGCGTTCAATCCGAACCACTTCTTCGGCCGGTTGGAAAAAGATGACGTAGCGTCCATAGGCGCAACTGCGTATCCGTTCACCAAGCTCAGGCCGTGCGACGTAAGCCATAGGCGATTTGGCGATCCGCTTGCACTGCTCCTGCAGTTTCCTAATGAATTGCAAGGCATTGCCCGGGCTGTCCACTGCAATGTAGTCGCCAATGGCCTCCAAGTCAGACACCGCCAGTGGCGACAGTTCAAGCCGCATCAGGCAGAAGCCTTTTTAACGGCCTTGGCACCCAATTTGGTTGCGGCAGACTTGTACTTGCGTTCCAGACGGTTGAATACGCCGTCAGCCTCCACTCCGGGCCCACTGGCTATTCCAGCCTGAACGGCATTGCGCAGTTCCTGCAATTTCAATGCCTTCAGTTCCTCTTGGTCCTCCAGCAAACGCAGGCCTGCACGAACCACCTCGCTGACGTTGTTGAAGCGTCCAGCGGTGACTTGCTGCTTTACGAACGACTCGAAATGCGGGCTCAGGGCGACACTGGTTGGCATGGTCAATCCTCAAATGCTGTTATTCAATAATAACAAATACTAGCCATACACAGTGCGGCCATCCGGTCCCAACGCCAGGCTCGCGCAGTGAGCCCGCCGGGGTCGACAGTGCAAGTCTGTCCACCACCCGCGCACATTGCGCAGCGCTGAGCGTGCTTATGCAGAATACGCAAAGCCAAAGAAACGAGGGCGCCATGCATCCAGACTCCACCATCCCCCAAGACACCATCACCGCCTACCTGCAAACGCATTACCGCGTGCTGGGCGAGGCGCCGTTTGTGCTGCAGATCGGCGCGCCCAGCGCGGCCCTTGCAGCGTTGCATACAGCCAAACGGGTGGACTGCAGCGCCTTCATCACGGCCTGCAACCCGTATAGCCAAGCCCTGGGCGATGCCGACAACGCACAGCGCCAGGCCGACCTGGCACAGGAGCTGAAGACGCGTGGGCTGGCTTACCTCGAAGGCGTGGGCCAGCACCCGTCGAACCAGTGGAAAGGCGAGTCCAGCTTTCTGGTGCTGGGCTTGTCACGCGAGGCGGCCAAGGTGCTGGGGGCGCGGTTTGAGCAGAATGCGGTGGTGTTGTTTGGGGGGGATGGGGTGGGGGAGTTGGTGGTGTTGCGGTAGGCGATGACTTGCTTGATCGCTCGGTAAACTGGTCGCCTCAATCATTCAAACCAAGGAATCGGCTGCTACGGTAAATGCCGTCGTTGGTCGAGAAACATCATGGCAACCGGACTTTGGACCAAAGACCAAAGGCGCGTGGGGTGGACCTGCAGGGCTGTTCGTTTAGTCAGCCTGGTTGGCGTATTGCCAGTGTTGTGGGCTCATGGGGTGAGCCTGCGGGCGTGGGCTGCGGCGCCGCTTCTTTAGCCGATGGAGATACCCAGCACGGCCCAGCACAGGGCGCTGTGCACGGCAACCAGATGGCTTTTGTAGGGCTGCCAGCGCAGGGGCTTATGGGTGGCGGCCTCATAGAGGGTGGCTTCTTTGTGCTCGGCAACCGCCTGGCCGAAGCTTCGGAGCGTTAGGACGATACACGTGTAACATACATTCCAAATATACCTATTTTGCGCAAAATCAGCAAAAAATGGCGATTTTTCAAGGCGCAGGTTCTAGAATCTGGTCAAATTACCGCCTAACAAACGCAATTAAGACATGCAACCTGCGCCCCCCAGCACTGACTATCAGTCCAATTTTGCACAGAAAAATGAACCTGTCCCCCATATTTCTGATTTTTTGCGATGGGCTGACAGTCACCGCGTTTTGAATATTGGTCAGCTACTTACGACCATTGTCGTTGATCCAACCAACCGCTCCCACCCCGCGCTTTTGGGCGGAACACTCCAGTTTTTAAGCAATCAAGAGACCCTTCATTTGTTGACCAGTTGGTCAGTTGGGCGTTCCAGAATTACCAAATTGGCTGAGTTCTCAACCGTTGCAGCCTCCGACTTTCCCAATTTGCCGCGCCCGACTTCATCTCCGCAGATCCACAGTCAGTTCCCTGGCTGCGTCCCTTTTAACTTTCTGGCCGCGATGCTCTGTGTTCGTCGCCCACCAGGTCTAACCCTCCAAGAAATCTACAAACTCTCCTGCCTGCGAACCTGGGTGCTGGTCAAGGCGGTGGACATGTACCTTCTGCACAAACCAAATTTCGACCAGAGTATCAAAGTGGTGTCCGATTTCGTCCGCATGGCCTTTGATGACAAAGGTGATCCAGGCAAACGCGCCTGGGCACTTTCACTGGCCGAACCAACTGATGAAATATCACAATACGAAATATTGTTGGCTGCAGGAATAGATAAAGCGGACAATGAAATAGCGGGAGCAGAAGCCTGCAAACGCGCAATCCGCAGCCTCATTCAGGGCAATCACAAGCCTTTGCTGCTTCCAGCATTTGACTATTCACGGTCGCTATCTTCTGAGTTCTTTAATGAGCTTGCTGCACCCACCGTTGTTCACCCCGACGCTGACACACGCTTTGGCGATACAGGTGGTTCAGACACTGGAAATTCGCGCTTTCCCGTCAATGAAAGCGCAACGCCGGCCGAAGTGGCTCGTGAATCCAGAGCCATAAGTTTTCAGTCGGCTGAAGATCATCAGTTCCTGCCCTACTCATGGGGTCGCCCAAATCCTCACGAAATGCAAGCGCTCAAATTGGCGCTGCTGCAAGAACTTACAAATGGCGAAACAACTGACAGACTGCTTGCCGCCATCGCAGTAGTTGCACTTATCTGTCATCGGTCGATGGACACAGTATCGACACTACGCTTTGGCAAAGTTTCGACAGATTCTTGGCAGGTTGATCCCGAGACATTGGTGCTGCATAAACTGGCAACCCGCCGCCAAAACGGCTGGAAACCAGATGCGACCTCACGAGAATGGGTGCACGACCTAGTGGACCGTTGGGACCTCAGATTGCTGGATCCTCTGGCTTCAGTACTCCGCTGTACACACAGGGAGTCCTCAAATCCGAAATACCTCACTGACTTGTGGCACCAAATTTCTGAGGAGACCCTGGAGAACTCTTTTAACCAATGGTGCAAAAAGCAAGAGAAACTGACACGGCTTACATCCGGCATGTTGGTCAAAGCTTCTGAGCAACATGCCTTTGACGAGAGCAACGATCACATTTTTTCCGACATGCTCACCCGCCCCTCAAATAGCGGCATTACGGGCGGAGGTTCCTATGCATCTTTCAATTTAGCCAAGGTGGCAACCACACTAACGACGATTGCCCCAGAGATTGCAATTGCCGAGCCAACAGATGCATTCAATGCGAATGCGATGGGTTCAGCTCTGCGCCCCATAGAGGATCTACTGATCAAAGCTGTAGTTGACGCAAAAAATAGAATTAAACAACATCAGCACGCCAAAGAACCAGCATGGGTGGTTCAGCACAACCAGTTGGTGGGCTACATGGTCACGATGCTGCTAGCAGCCACCGGGGCAAGGCCGGTGAAGTCTGTATTTGAAGATGCTTCGCATTTTGACCTGGAGCGTGGCCGACTCTATATGGAGGACAAAGTCTCACCTCTCGCCGTCACGGGGAAGTCCGGCCGCATCGTTCCGTTACCACCGGGCGCCGTCACGTTGCTGCGTACTGTTTACTTTCCACACCTAAGTCAGCTTGCCCAGCATATACGAGGCAGCCTTCCCGAGTTGGCCACCGAAATCGAACATCAGCTAAGTGGCGCTGGCAGCAAGAAACTGCCCTTGTTCTTTTTCATCAGAAACTTCCCAGACTTTGCCTGGATGCAGGTAAGTGAAACAACGCTTTCAACCACAAGCGTTTTTAACTGGCCTCTGCCTTGGAATCTCTTCAGGCACAGGCTTGCCATCAAGTTGCGCGAACTGGGCGTGGAGGCGGAGGTCATTGATGCCCAGTTGGGGCACATTGAGTCTGGATCAGAGACTTATGGTGATTTCTCAATGCGGTGCTGGGCCAGCGACGATCCGTCCTGGCGCAATGCGCTTGCAACTGCCTTCAATACATTGGACTGGACCCTTTCCCCACAGCCATTTGTTGCCGTTGGCCATGTACGCATTCCTGCGTCGTACGCGCCGTTTGCAAGTGAGGCACTTTTTGGCGCTACTGCCAGGGACGCCCGCAGACAGCGCCACAAAAAGGAGGTCAGGGCCAGTACGCTCGCTGAAATCAAGGAGTTTGTGGGAAAACGCCCGTTGGATTCGATTGCACCTGAAGAGTGGGAGCAACTCGGCACTCGGATGTTATTGAAGGAAGGGAACGTTCCTCAACCTAACGCTGTCATTCGTTTTGAGACCTACGAGAAGTACTTGCATGACGAGTGGAGATCGAGCGGGCAAAGGCCCAGACTGCGATCTTGGTTTCGCCTGAAGCCCAAAGCTCACACCGCGTTTTCCCCTTTCGCAATCAATGCTGCTCAAAAGATCACCCCCCTTCGTCTGGCTCTCGACAGCACCTACCACAAGTACTATTTGAGTGAAATGAGCAAGGGGGCCTGCGGCGTTATCGCTGCGCTGGATCTTGCATTGAATGCACATGTCTGCAACAAGTCTTTGCTTCACTGCCTTTCGCTGGGCGATAAGGAGCACATCAGCCTGATCTATCGAGAAAAGAAAGCGTTCATTGAATATTCGGATCAAGCCGCAGAGGTGGCTCATCGACCAGTAGCGCGGCATCTCATTCCCAGCCGTAGTGCGGCCCTTGTCGAGAAAGTGTTGAAGGCAGGCAAGAAGTTGCCAACCTTAAGTGCCAATGCAAAAGAGCTTTCGCTCATCATGCAAGCCCCAGGCATGAGCGGTTCCCAAATTGGCAACGCATTGCAGCTGGTTGATTACGTTGCTCAACTGGTGGATTGGGCAAACTCAATTGAGCTGACTGGATTGTTGGCCGGAGTACTTGCGGGCAGGGTAGCAACCTTTTCGCTGGACCGCCAGGATTGGCTGCGCGCATGGACTGGTCTGAGTTGGATCAATCCCCAATCGACCGTAATAACGCAGGGTTCAGAGCCGCACACAACTGATGTGCCATTACCTGACTCCGTCGATTTACGAGGTTCGGCCCAACTCCAGGCAAGCTTGCCACCGACCGAATTCGATGTGACGCTGGACCGGCAGAGGGAACTTGCGCGGCAATTGTTCAAAGAGATCCGAGCTGCCTTAAACGCATACCGAGAAAGCGCAAAGGCTCCGCAAGCCGCCCCCGCTAATGACACAGGTGAATCCAAGCAAAGAGAAAAGTCCAAGGACCACACCCGTGCAGAGAATGATGACAGGGATAAGGCGCGCAGAACAACTCTGAAGCGGATCAAAGAAAGCAACCCTCAGCTCGGTACTTCAGTTCTCGCGCTTGCGCGCTGGGTGCACCACTTGCTTAGTCGGCCATTTGGCAAACGCCTATTGGATGTGACCAGCGTCATGACATACATGGACGCCCTCACCAACGGCTTTCTCTCATTTGCCGTAGGAGTGGACATTGCAGATTTAGATGCAGATGAACTGACTGATTTCTATATTCAAGTGATTGACCCTGCCGCTCGCCAGACCCAACAATCAGATGACGCGGACGATAAGGTTTCCATAGTGAAGGGGCGGAAGGATCAAATCTACGTTTTGCAGCGGCTTAAAGAATTTCATCAGTTCGCTGCTCCAATTTATGGACTCGATATCCCAGACTGGGCAGAGATTGGAGAAGGCCTTAGCGGGGCAACGGCCTCACCTGGCTTCATTACTACTGCTGAGTATTTGTATACCTTGTCGTACCTGTGCTCTGATCCTCTCACCTCGTCCATCAGTCAGGTTAGAGACGCATTCGTTTTGCTGCTTGCATTCAGATTTGGCCTGCGAGGAAGCGAGGCAATTAGTCTCATGCGTCAAGAGTGGATTAATTTTGACGGTGCCATTGTGGTGGTTGTCAGCAGGCGACTTCACAAGCTCAAGACCAGGGCTGCGCAGCGGCAAATACCACTGCTAGAAACGCTCGATGCGTTTGAGCTCTCGGTAATAAAAAGATACCTTGAATACTGGGAAGCAGAGTCAAAGGGTGACCAGAAAATTCCGTTGTTCTTCGTTGACCGAACCTCACAGCGAGTGAGTGAAATCAGACCAGTCAGAGAGCGACTAATTAGCGCGCTTCGAATCGCCACTGAAAATTCCCACACCAATCTGCATCACGCGCGGCATTCATTTGCCAATCGCGCCGGCATCTACATCCTCTTGGCTGGAAATGAGCCCTCCCTTTGGAGCCGTGGTGTTCCCACTAGCAATGTAATAGGGGAAGACGTCAAGAAAAAAATGCTTTGCAATACAGTTTTAACGAGGCGCTCAATTTGGGCTGTTTCCAGATTATTGGGCCATGCTGGACCAATAACGACTGCGGGGAGTTACCTGCACATTCTTCACGATTTGTCCAACTCGACAGTTGAGCATTTGCAGCCGGCGCTATTTGCGCAAATCCCAGTTGGAAAAATAGATGGAACGGTTGATTTGGATACTTGGAGTCCGAGCACCAGTTATCTGCAAGTCAGAGTGGTCGAGCCTCAGGCCAGGCCCATTAAACTGACACCGTTCTTGGCACTTCGATACTTTGAGCTACGTGCAAACGGCATGCTCAAAGAGCCCGCTGTTTCTCATTTAAATATTTCTCCATTTTGGGGCAACTTACTAGAAGATGGACTATCACGTCTGGGTGAGAGATTGATTGAAGATGCGCCAAAGTCAAATCCCGAATTGCTGAATAAATTTTACCCAATGGCTCTACTTGGGAAAATTGAAGCACACCGTTGGCAGGAATTGCTTAAGTTTGCAGCTGGGTTGGAAGGAATCTATGATAATTTCAAGCTGTCTGATACTCCCCTAGCTGGAAAGACACGGCAATTGTTGATTTGGGAGCCGGAACACCTAGTGCTTGTTAGCAGTTTCTTGAAAAAATGCAATTGGGGAGAAGGAGATGTTGCATTTTACAGATCATCGAAACTAGATACAGCACTGGAAACAGCGGCAGCAGAAAGCGGCATTAGCTTTCAGAGCAAGGTCGATGAAAATAAAAGGAAATTAATCCAGATTGACCGACTCTGGATTGATATTGGCAATGGGAAAATGGCAAATATTCCTCACGTCATTGCTATGGTACGCGGGGCGTCCAATAAAAATGTAGCAACAAATTTTGAATTGTTTGCACTGTGGCTGGCGGTTACTTTGTCGCCAGCCAGAGTGCAAACAATCATTCTATCAAAGCCTAGATTTGACGATTAAATCCTCCAAAACAAGACGAGTTTTTTTGCCCATCTGCATTTCGTTGCATTTAGCCTGAATATCTGCCTCTTTATTATCTTTCAAATCACGCAGAATTTTATCGAATTCAACATCATCGTAGTAAATTTCGTGGATTCGGGCTTTTTTACCATTTTCCTGAATATAAAAAAAACGCTTGCGCAAGCGACGGCCATCATATTTACCTTCAATGGTTTTTTTATTATCTTCTGGGTTTGCATTTGGCGCGACGTTTTTCCACGTGCCATCGATTTTGGCAAGCTGCTCATCACCCATCAATACAGAAATTGAGGTACGCAATGACTTTCCGCCATGTGCCTCCAAAAAATCACTTACCTGTTTTTCGACATCTTTATCGACGACTTGCTCAGACTCTATGGCTTGTTGCGTTTCCAGCTGCTCCTGTGTTGTTGCAACTGCCGTTTTTGCCACAAATTGCTTCACGGCGGTTTTTGTTTTGATTTCGTCGCACTCATTGTTAGCTGGAATCTTCAATACCAACAGGGCGGCAATTACATTTTTTGATTTTTGCACCAGACGCGGCACATATTTTATTCCAGCCTGCTGAAAATCGTTGATTTTTGCCGCCAGCGCACCAATCTCTACCGCGTATTTTTCTGGCTGCCCCCACTTGACGGCATCCAGTTCTGCGTCAATGTATTTCAGCCCAGTGTCGTCTTCTTTAATTTCTCCTTTAATTTCATATCCCAACTCAAGCACCATAAGCTCTTTCATTTTTTGATTGTCACTTTCAACCAGTTCCTTGACACTCTTCTTTTTTCCAGAAACAGTGTTCTTGGTTTCATGTTGTTTATTACGCATAATATTTCCTTGGATAACTGTATTAACGGCAGCTGTCCAGTACTCTGCTCAGAACTGATATTCGTTGCGCATTGCCATCTTTGACGCGCAGGAAGTTGCCTATCCCAAACGAATTGGGAATATTTAAAAGCTTTTAAACTGCAAATTCGGCAACAGAATTTGCAAAGGGGGAATTTTTGCTGCAGCTTTAAATAGAGCAGTATTAAAGGTGCAAAGCGCTGCCGATAAAAAGTAACGGCGGCGCGAATTTGGATGGACGTGCAGGAGCCTTGTTGATTCAAATCCATAAATCAATAAGTGCATCCAAGGCTACATTCAAAAATTAATGTAGCCCTAGCCTGGCATCAGTTGATACCAGTCATGCAGCCTTTTGAATTTGACTCAAAAAAATTGAATCAAATATGGGTGGAAATATCCATAGTTGGGCAGGCAGCCCGCTCGGCGCGCCCCGCCCAGTCGTTGCGCCGTGGAACGTTCATGCAAATCGCATGAACGTATTTATGCATAAAGCAATGCTCTATATGGGAGAGCCTCTCTACTTATCGCAGTAAAGTAATGCTACTGTATCCCATAATCTCTTGTGGCACAAGTAGTTTGACTACTTGTAGATTGAGAAGGCGCTCAACTGATGTGGCCCTTCATTTACGAATGTGTACTACATCCACGCTCAACTTAAGTCACAAGTAATGTTGCTGTTACTATTTTGGCGGCTGCGCTGAGACTTCGAAAAGAAACCCAGCGGTTTAGGCTGAGCTGGAGATCCCCACTGTCGACGATTGCCATATCAGAGAGATAAAGAGAAGGTAGGCAGTATCATGCCCGTGTAGCATGGTGCTATTTGCATCCATTCACTAGGGTGAGTTGTCGCAGTTCGTACGAAATTTTTAAAGCGAGGAAGTCATACCCAATTGGCATAAATTGAATTCAAGTTTGGCTGCGTTAGGACCACCTATTGCGGCTTATGCCGACAAAACAACCTACACAAGAGGTGCGAAAATCGGGATTCCACAACCAAATGGGGGCAGGCCAAATTCGCCATTCTGCGATGCACTGCTGATCAAAGGGATTCCTAGGGCATAGCGTGATCTGGCATAAATGCCAATAGATCTGCTTGGCGACAAGATCGGCTTCGTTGATCCAGCCGTAACTCTCCCTACCTCTATTAGATAGCGATCACTGGTAGGTTGATACGCTGGATAGCCAAGAAAAGCACTTTTGTTCTGCGATAGGAGTGGTTATCCCGGTCAACGCCGCAGAATTAATTTTTGCAGCAGTGCTCCAATCAATTCACTAGTTCGCGACGTCCGCATAGCTAGCTTTTATTGGAGAAATGATGAAAAAATCTGTTCGCAAAACCGCGCATGCAACCAACGCTATCACTGTCGATCCTGTGCCGAACGGCCCATGGGGAGACATCGTGGCATATGATGATTCACACAGTGATCGCAAAATCGCACCTAAGCAAGCATGGGAAAAGGGGTTCCAACTTGTAGCTTCTTTTTTGCTTATGGGCCTGATCGGGAAACAGCCCGCAAGCAGTTTGATCCTTAAAAATGCACACCAAGTTGCTTGGGGGTTGCCACTGAACGTGCTTGACCACGCCACATCGCTGGCAGAAGCATTGGGCGCGTTGTATCACGCGGGCGGCTTTGCTATCGCTAAGCCAGAAAATCAAATGGTGGTGTCAAAGTCCAAGCAAGAATCGCTAGCCTTTCTCAATTCCTCGAAGACCGCCAGACCCGCCACTCGCGAAGAGATTGAAAACTTCTTGTTCGAAAAGGTGTTCTCTGCGAAATTGCCCGCATAGACTACGGCAATACTTGTCGCGTAGTTACCAAGCATACTCAATGCAAAGAGGGCGCCACGCCCTCTTTTTTGAACCACTGGCGCTTACTTGCCGCAAGCCTTCACATGATCGGCATGGAAACCCATGGCCTTTGCATCGGCCTCGCTCACGTGCTCACCGCCTCTATTCTGCGTGGCGAAATTGAGCCTACCGCGCGCAAGTCGCTTGGAAAGTTCTTGCCCTGGGAGTGCACACATTGAATGGCGCAATTGCCGCAGCCTCTCATTTCATTGAATGCGACCTGGTGAAACACTTGGTGGGCAATAGGACAGTTTTGAACTGTCGCCCTATGAAAAGTTAGTGCGTCAAGCCCACGTGTGGCCAAAAGCTCAAAATTCGGAGATTTGCGCCAATCCATTTCAATCATTACTGAACTACAACCAAGCCGCTTTGCTACGGGCTACATCTTGGCTCCCCAGTGCATAAATTGGCTCAATCTAGCAGGTTTCAGCGCTATGCTTTGAGACAAAATCAAGAAACCAAAAATCAGGGAACTTATGGGAAAAATAGAGCAAATCATAAAATTCGTCGCAAATGATCCCATCGTCATCGAATTTGCCCTTGGCATCTTGATCGGTGCAATCTGGGTCTATTTGGCAAAATTCCGTTCGCCACTGGTCAAGTTGAAAGCCGGTTTGTCGTCCCTGGCAACTAGCCTAAAGGGAGCTGAGCCCAACTGGACAGCTTTGAAAAGCGCCGGAAGGGACTGCAGTTCGAGACACGAAATTCTCCGCGGTCCATGGAACGAAACTGAAATGCGGGTCATGCAACTTCCGCATGGAAATTCCCATGTTCCTGTGATGTTTGGCCCTATACACGATGTATGGGAACCCAACAAGATGCTTCGGCCGTCAATGAATGTGGCACTTTTCGAAGCTATGCCCAACCTGCTTGTCGGAATCGGGCTGCTGCTGACCTTCTTCTTTTTATCTTTGGCCTTGAGCCAAGCCACGGTGGCGCTGACAAGCAACGCACAGGACTCCGCGGAAATCACCAAAGCCACCGGGAATTTGCTTAGTACGGCCGGCGCCAAATTCACCACTTCTCTTTTTGGACTGCTCGCCTCCATCGTTTGGACCGTATTTTCCAAAAAGGTCATGGCGAACCTAGCTAGGTCGTGCGATGGAATCTCAGAATTTATTCAAAGAGCTGTGAACGTGTCTGGCGCTGAAATGGCCACCTATGGACAGCTCCAAAGCCTTAGCAAGCTCGAAAACGACGGAAAAATTCAGCTTGAAACCCTGACCGAGCTGCTTGAAGAATCCCGCGAGCGAACTGGATCGTTGAAGCGCTTTGAGACTGATCTGGCCATAACCATTGGCAATGCAGTAACGCGTGCGTTCGCCCCCCAAATGGAAGACATGACCTCGAAGCTTGTCTCGGCCATCGACAACCTGAGCAAAAATCTGGGCTCGATGAATCAGGACGCTTTACAAACCATGATGAAGGACTTTGCGTCAATGATCAAAGAGTCCACTTCCGAGGAGATGAATGCCTTCAAAGAATCGCTGGGCAAGCTTTCACAGCGATTGGACGCGGCAACCATCACGTTGGCCGAAGGCGCCGAGAAGACCAGCGATGGCCTGGGCCGCACCTCAAAGGAGTTGTCGGACAGCGTCGGAAAAGGCGCTCAATCATTGACCGATGCGGCTGCTCTGCTCGACGCAGCAATGGTCAACGCCAAGGACTCTATTGCGGACCTTGGCCGGACCATCTCGAACGCTGCCGACCTTGGAAAAGCGGGCGCGAAACAGTTCGAACATGGCTTGATTCAAACCGACGGCGTGCTTCAGAAAATGCAATTGGCCAAGGAAAGTTGGAGCGAAGCAATCGCTGTCCTAGGAAAGACTGCGGGCACGCTTTCCAACGCGGTCGACAGTCTCGAAGAACTCACCGCGGAGCAACGGGGTGTCGTCAATGCCGTGCGAAGCGCTACGCCCAATGCGCTCGAGACCGTCAAACAAGTTTCGCAACTTCTCGAGCAGACTGCGTTAAGCGCCGAAAGGGCCATGCACGAAGCCCGAGATGCGATGGAGCGCACAGGCAAAACGCTTGGCGGAACCGTTTCGGCGATCACAGATGGGGTCGAAGGGTATTCGAAGCAGCTTGCCAACCTTCATCAAAATCTTGATTCCCAAGTATCCAAGGCCGTAACTTCCATCGGCGGCGCCATCGTCAGCTTGGAAGAAGCTGTCGAAGAGCTCGGCGAGATACTCGAAGCCAAAGTACCCAAGCACTGAACATGGCGATCCTCCACCGCCGGCGCTTGGCCGGAAACAACAGCGAACAACCGGTCGTCGATGGCGGATACATGGCCTCGGCAAGCGACTTGATGATTGGTCTGCTTTTCGTCTTCATCATCCTGGTGGTCGTTCTTGCGCTCGAGCAGCAACGCCAAGCTGCCGAAATCAAAGAAAGCAAGCTGAAAAATGGCAAGTTTGTCCCACCCATCGTGGGCGTCACCGAAAGCATCGGAAAGCGAATCAAGTCCCAAGTTCCCACCATTGAAGTTCATCCTGCCACGGGCGTGCTAACGCTTCCCGAAGACATGCTTTTTTCGACCGGCAAATCAGAACTCAATCCCCAGGGCGTGGAGGCTCTTAAAAAAATCGCTGACCAGCTCGCCGTCGTTCTGCCTTGCTATGTGTCGTCTCCAAAAAAGGAATGCGCGGACAACCCCGGCAAGCATGAGATCGACACCATCTTTGTCGAGGGACATACCGACAGCCAACCCCTTGCGCGCCCCAACTACGACAACTTCAATCTTTCGTTCGACAGGGCGCGAGCCGTGTATTCCTTGCTGCTGGATGGCAACCAAGCCGAGGCGTTGCTGTCATTTCACAATGCCAATAGCCAGCCACTGTTTTCCATGAGCGGCTATGCCGACAAGAGATGGGCTCCCGGAGCCTCCAGCGGATTTGACGCGAAGAATCGTCGCGTAGACCTGCGCATTGTGCTCACATACAAGAAGCCGCCGGACGAGGACCTCTCCAGCGTTGCCTTGCCCGCCAAGCCTTGAAATGTTCGCGACGCTTCCGACCGGCTACCCCAAACTGGACATTGCGATCCAGAATTTGAGAAAGGTCGCCATAGAGCGGCCTCCGGACACGCGCGCATTGGCCGCGAGGCTTCGCGCCCAGTACAAAAGCGCCCGCCCAACCTCCTACGCAAACTTAATGCTTGGGGCAATCAGAAAATTGCCCTTTGCCTATTTCGTTGATGGCGAACCGACGATTTCGACATCAGACCCGATACTTGTCAATCGATATTGGAGCCAGGAACTACCAAGCGCCATGGCCCACTCCAGACGGGGTAAGCGATGGTTCGCGCCACTGTTTTTCACCTATTGCCAGAGCTTCGATCACAAAGCGCCAGAGTTCCTTGCCTTTGCCGGCAACGCTCTCGCACGGCTTCAATTTGAAACCGCTGACCCCTACGTCAAGCGCATGCAGCTACTGCAATCCGAGAGGTCTTTCTTCTCTCCGGACCGAGTTGGTCTGAAGTTGGCTGAATCGCTTCTGGATGCAACCAAATCATTCGACAAGGCCCTTGCCGACAACTTTCTTTGGCCAGAATTCATCAATACGCCACTGGGCAGGCACACATTCATGCGCGCGCTGGATATGAGTCCGCAGATCTTGAGCTCCGAACCGATCATCGACAAGGTACTTGCATGGTCCCGTTCTGGCGCGCAGGCAAGGTATCCGGAAGCGCGCGTCCAACTCGCCAACGCCCTGCTCACGCCTTGGTCGACACGAAACCCTCCCGAAGCAGTCAAAACCAAGCTGCTGAACTATTTCGTCAAGCACTATCTTGACCCCCGATTGTTGAGCGCGGCGAATCCTGGGCATCATTGGCAGGGAGTTTCTGCACTGGCCCGCGACGTCATCCGCAAATGGCTGACCGGCGACACTCTGCGCGGTTTCATGCGGATATTGGAAGACACGGCCGACGAAATCTGGATGTATCGGCAAAAATTTTGGATGGCGTACTACAACGCCGGACACATTGACGAAGCGTGGCTTGTGCTCGGTGACCATGCCGCAATGCGGGCGCGACAAATGTTTGCCAATCAACCAACGATGACCTATGGCCGCTTCAACGGAGGGGCCACGCCGCAGCAATCGGTCATGTTGCTCAAGTTTGGCGGACTTGTTTTCACCGAATGGAGCCACAACGGAAGCCTAAGGGCGGTCCATGAGCATGCATCCGACGCTCCAGACCTCTATCAAAGGCTGTACCACGGCGCCGACCTGCGCAATGTCGAATCGCTTGACTTTCACAATGGAGAGCTCCAGCGTCCGCAACTTACCCACGCATCTTCAGAGAATGGACACTGGCAACGCAAAGCCCGCGACTTCATTAGGCGCCAGTCCGGCATCTACCTTTCAGATAGGGACATCATTTGAATCCGACACTGACGCCAGATGGAGCTCACTGGAGCTTCTCCACCAGCGTGCAAGAGTTCATAAACACTCTCCCTGTGGAGGCTGCCAGCGACTTGGTCAAAGCGGTGGATGACGCGGATGCCGACATTGGTACTCGCAGCCTTATGCTTGGATGCAAACAGATAGCTGCACTTTCCGAACAGGCTGCGCTTGCCGTGGATCTTCCGCCGAACGCGCCGTTCGCATTTGATTTCAGGCTCTCAGGCGCATTGGGAAAACCCGGAGCGACCCTGTCCGTCCGGTGGCTTCAGCCTGGGCGCCTCTTGCCGGCGCGAGGCGCCGAGTCCAATGGATGTTGGATTGATTTCGAAGGAAAGAAGTTCCGCATTTCCGATCCCATCTACTCAGCGCTACAGCACGTCGAACCATTCAACTCGTGCTCCACCACTGACACCGAAGAGCAATTCAGAATATGGGCGCGCATTCGAGCCGCCCTTGGCGACACGCAGGCCGACCAACTTTCCGACCGGTTTCTTCGTTCTTTCCGAGTGGTTACTGCATCGTCATTCACACTCGGCATAACGACCGACGCGCGCGGGGACATTCAAATCGAGCCGGTTTTGCTTGTGGAAAAGGCAAGCCGCGATGGCATCACTGAACACGTTCGCGCGCTGACAGAAGCAGATGAGAGCCTATTTGTTCAAAGGCTCGACTCACTCCGCGAAAACGCTCCAGCATTTCCAATGAGCCAAGGGCTCTATGTTGTCGTGGAGCCCAAATTGCAAGCGGCGCTCTCCGCCGTCAGAGCCTTGCGATCCGCATCTGCTGAAAAGAGAAAGCAAGCCGCTCTACACCCGGAGGCCGTCATACGCGAGATGCTGGGACAAGGCGACGAGGAGCCATCGCTTTTCATCGAGACAGAGAAATTCGCTGAACGCGTGTTAGACGTTAGCGACTGGATTCCCCCCATATTGCCGTGGATAAAGATTTCACCGCAAGGGTGGGCTCCGCCTGTTGATTTTGGGGTGCGCATTAACGGTGTGGAAGTTCCCATGAGCTCCCAAGAGTTGGACAGAGCCTGCGATGAAATGCGCTCCGCGATCAACAAGGGTGAACCGTCGATAAGCGTCAATGGGAACTCCCTGCCCGCCAAGCCTGAAAACCTCGCCGCGCTAGAACAGCTTAAGAAGGGCGTCGAAGCTCGCAGTAAGCCTGAGCAGGAATCCACTGATGTGGGCGAGCCTGCGGTCAAGGTGCTGGTTATCGAAACCAACTTTCATGACACTGGCTACAACAAGGTTAAGGTCAATCCGCGGCCCGGAACCAGAATCTTCCCTGCACTCGTCAAGACCTCGCCTAAAAAGCACCAGGAGGATGGCTTGCGCTGGCTCCAGAATCACTGGATCGAAGGCAGCAAAGGGGCCATGCTTTGCGACGACATGGGACTTGGCAAGACCTACCAAGCTCTGGCATTCTGCGCATGGCTTTCCGACATCAAGGCTTCCGGCGATATTGCAAAGAGGCCCATTTTGCTCGTCGCTCCTGTGGGGCTCCTGCGCACTTGGGAAGCGGAGATGGATACCCACCTCATGCAGCCTGGCCTTGGCATTCTTGTGCGCGCTTATGGTGAACATCTAAGGGGTTTGAAGCGTGGTAAGCATTCCGATGGGTCAATCGGACTGGATACATCCAAACTGGGATCTGCCGACATTGTTCTTGCAAACTACGAGGCGGTATCAGACTACCAGCTCAGCTTCGGTGCGATTCAATTCACGACAGTCATTCTCGACGAAGCTCAGAAGATCAAGTCTCCAAAGGCTCGGATGACCTCGGCCATCAAAGCTCTAAATACCGACTTCATGATCGCGATGACAGGCACGCCGGTGGAAAACCGTTTGGCGGATCTATGGTGCATCGCCGACGCGGTACAGCCAGGAGCGCTGGGCGATTTGAAGAAATTCAGCGCAACTTATGAGGCAGACCAGTCGGCTGTGAAAGGCTTACGCGACGAAATTTGGCAACTGGAAGAGCACATCGATCAAAAACCCAGGCTTTTGCTGCGACGGCTCAAGACCGACAAGCTAGAAGGCCTGCCGAAGAAAGTCGAGCATGTCTACAAGGTACCAATGCCCCCTCGTCAACTTGAGGCCTACTCGCGCGCGATCGCGGTCAAGGAGCGCCAAGGGCCCGGGGGGACGCTGGGAATGATCCAAGCCCTACGCAACATTTCGCTCCACCCCTTTTTGACAGAGGGGAAGAATTCGACGGGTGCGCCACTGAATGTCGAAGACTCAGCGAGGTTCACGGCCACTTTCCAAATTTTGGATGCCATTCACAGAGCCAGTGAGAAGGCCCTCATCTTTCTAGAGTCGCTGGATCTTCAATCGGTGGACCTGCTACCGACACTGCTACAGCGGCGATATGGCATGGCTCGGGCGCCCATGGTGATCAATGGAGATGTCTCTACTGACAAGCGGCAGGAACGCGTGTTTCAGTTTCAAGAAGGGATCGGGTTCGATGTCATGCTGCTATCCCCAAAAGCCGGCGGCGTTGGCCTCACGCTAACCGCCGCCAACCATGTAATCCATCTATCGCGATGGTGGAATCCTGCCGTTGAAGACCAGTGTTCCGATCGCGTCTATCGAATTGGACAAAACAAAACCGTCCATGTTTACTACCCAATGGCCGTCTTGCCTCAGGCCGAAGAGCACAGTTTCGACATGCAGCTTCAAGTGCTTATGAACCGTAAACGCGAATTGGCCAAAAACCTCCTGATTTCCTCCGCCTTCACAAAGTCGGACTACGAAGACCTCGTACGCGGTGTCGGCGCCACAGGTCAGGCTCACAACACCCAATAGACCAATCAGCGCCGCCCCTCCTCCTGCACGATTGCCTGCGCTTCCATTGGGAGCGAAAGACAGTTGATCACTAGATCCCAACCTAACCAGCAACGTTCTCTGCGAATTTTTGAATCGCGATCGCATCACTGTCAATTCGGCTCCCTTTTCTGCAACGGCTTGAGAACCAAGACGTCAAGGTGTTAATGTTTAATTTACTGACATAGACATTGCGCGCAAGGTCCGCTTTTCCGATGCTGAGAGGTAGTGCTTCGTCCCATGCCTCAAACGGCATTGGGACCGGTGCGATGAAGCACCCCTCATGACTACTTGATTGCATCAATACCCAACACTGACCATCCTCCATGCCGTAGGCAAAGAAGGAGGAGTTCGATTTTTTCAGGGTGGCCCAGGCTGGTAACTGAACCGCATTCTGAGTTGTCAGTTCAGCCGACATCGCTTCTCTTTGCCATGAGTTCGTATGGCTTGGTGGAACCATACTGACTGGCTGCTTCTGTTGCTCTGCTTGGAATTGACGCAAGGCCTCCAACTTTGCTGCTGCTTGGGCGCTCGCCAACTCAATTCTTGCTCTCTCGTGTACACGCTCTTCTTCGAACTTTGCAAGAAGCGCCGCTGTATTGTTCAGAAGCATTTCCCGTTCGGCATCGGTCAATGTCCGGCCTCCGCCTCCGCCAAATCCTGAGAAATTTGTTGTACTCGCTACGCCATATCTTTTTGCAAAGCAGTCCGATCCAAGGACTAGCAACTCCCCAGCTTCTTCAACAATATGAATCCTTGCGTAGACGCTGTGTCCGCAATGCGGCTGCTGGCAGCGAACACGGTGGGCTGGTTCGACTGCTACGATTGCAAGCAGATTGAATGGGCTCTGTGTCATGGTTCAATTTTCCTTCTCCTTCCCAGTACTCAATTGCTCTATGGAGCAAATTCTGTATACCGACAATCTAGAACAGATTGGCATCTGAAGTTCCTAGCCAGGACGGTATCTCTTGATTATGCGGATGATGTGCGCTTTTGCTCGAGAAAGAAGCACTTCGTATAGTAGTTGGGCCAACAGCGAAATCAAGGGACTAATCAAGTTGACAGGCCAGCAGACTACCAGATTAAGATTTTCTGAGTAGACTGCAAGCCAACATTTAGTTTCAAGGCGTCAACGTATGTCACACACACTTTCTAAGCACAGGATACTTTTTGGGGTTCCGTGCGACACTGCCTCTGACGTAGTAGAGGCACTTGAAGAGGCTCGCAGTGAAGGCGAAGAGGTGTATCTAAGAACCTTGGTCGATGCAATGGCGCATGCTGACGAGGACATCATCTGCGGCCACATTGACCGATTCAGAATTCGTCTTGGAAAGGAACTTATGGAGTCAAATGAACGCTCGTCCTTGATGTCTTTCTTTCATACGTTCACAGCCAATAATCCAGACTCAAGCAATGAAAGAACTTGGAAGTTCATAAGCGAAGCCGTCGATGAGTATGCATAGAGAGCAACGGTAACAGAGTCGTCATTTCGGCGGATCAGTACTGCAATGGCATTTCGTTCATTCTGTTAGGTAGACGTTTCTGAAATACCCCTTGCTGGACCATTTCCCTGGTTCACGAATCGGATCCCAGCACGTTGTCTTCACTCGCCTACCGATGTAGCTAACTGCTTTCCTGGTAATACTACCGTCCTTGTCGAAGGTAATGGTCTTCATCTGCAGTTTCCGACCATCACCCATTTCTAGTACGGTACAAGAGGAGCCGCTAATAAGCACTGCCTCTTTCACGGCGACCAATGTATGCGCTGATGACAGGGTGGCAGTGCTGCCCTCACTCTTCGCCTTCGATAATTCGATAAGGTATTTCGCTTCGTCTGCCTTGATTTTTGCCTTGAGTTCTTCGATCTCGGTCTGCTGTACTGCCGCCTTGACTTCCAGCTGATCTACAGCATCAATGGCCTCTCGCGCCACAGACTCGTTGTACGCCGCTTTCGCCGTTTGACGAGCAGCCTCTTCATTTGCTGCTTCCATTGCCTTGATGGCCTTGGTTGTCTCCTCCTTTGCCAGATTTGCAACGGCCTCAAAGCGTTGGATAGACGTCTTAGCGATACTTGTGCTGAGGTATTTCACCAATCCAGGTGAATCACTAATTGCACCAGACTTATACAGTGGGTGCATATTCAGCAGATCAGCGGTAGAAACAAACCCT
Source organism: Comamonadaceae bacterium (assembly GCA_947374485.1). Taxonomy (GTDB): domain Bacteria; phylum Pseudomonadota; class Gammaproteobacteria; order Burkholderiales; family Burkholderiaceae_C; genus Allorhodoferax. The sequence goes on from CANCCF010000002.1 coordinate 41,165, forward strand.
GCTTCGCGCAGACTGCGCATGGTAGTTGACAGCCCATATTCAGTGTTTCTGTCGCCGCGCCATACGGTGATCAAGCTTGGTTGCGGATCCCGCGACTTCTGCTCAAGCACAAAGTATCCAAATTGCTCGTGCGCCTTAGCATTTGTAGGATCAATAAACGTGGCTTCAGCGTGAAAGCGGTCTGGGTACCGCTGATCAGGACCCAAGTCGCTCTTGACTTCCAGTACGATGTCTTGATCTGTTTCGAAATGGATGCCGAATCTGAGCGGCAACGAGTCGCAATTGGCGTGACCACTGCGAGAAACCTTGACAGTGTAAGTCTTCATTCTCCCCCCTTGTATCGGATGATTGTGCAGCAGATTAAACCCTTCTTTCCAACAGAAAATTCTAGGCAAACGAAGGGCTGAAATTCATGCGGGGGTTCTTATCCACGGATATGAGCCCAATGTGACTGCTTGTAGCCGTGCATTTCAGGTAACTGGCTTAGCCATTGGTCTCAAGCAGGAATTGTCGCGATCAGAAGCGGAAGCTAATCTTGATCCGTTTAGCCGATTTCATAAGGCTGAATGATTCTGAATGCAAGGAAACATGCGTCCATGGACAACAACGATCACTTGGACCCTGGACCGAAAATGCGTGCGAACTCACTGTGCTTGGCGTCCATCCAGGTTTGCGTGAGGTCCCCATTGGCTTCCAGAGCTTCATAGATCTCTTTAATAAGATCATTGCTCACCACCTTCGCCGTCCTCATCTTCGCCAGCAGTTGCCAGCCGTGCCAAATCGGAATTTCGAAGTCTTCAGCCAATAGATGCATACCAAGATCGTCGGTAACGACAATCGCATCACGTACTTGTCCGAAGGCCAGAACGCGGCAATCAGTGTCCGATGGAGGCTGCCGACCGCCCGTCGTGTATCGATCGACCTCGCTCAGCACATGGCCACGAATCACGCTTTGGGTATTCTCAAGCAGCAGTCGCTCTTCGGCCTTCAGCCGGATTTTGGCTGCATCGCGTTCTGCCCCAAAGTCCTCATTGTCGAACCATGGGAACTTGAACTGAAGCGTGCGACTTCGGTGAACCTCATCTTCAACATCTTTGAGCACTGTCAGGATATAGCGCTTCTGCCCAAACTCCACACCGAGCAGCGGTCTGATGCGTTTAGCCAGCCGGAGATAGGTGTTGGTGTCGAGCAGCGCGAGCGTCAACGCGTCAACTCGCCAAAAATGGCTTGGGCGTCAGGCAGCGCGACACTTAAAACCTGTTGGACGTAACCGGCGCCTGTTTTGCGATCGCGCAGCATGGCTTGTAAAGCTGTAAAGAATAACGACTGAAAGACGCCGTGCGCCGATGCGATATAAGTCTTGGGTTCAGGGGGTAGCGGCTTGAAGAGTAAGGCGCTGACCAACTCCCCGCGAACGCTATTACGGACGGCGTGCACATCTTTATCGCCCGCTTTGAGCAAGGGAAGCCCCATTGCCGCAGCGTACTTGTTGACTTCGGTAAAAACGCTGAAGAGCGAAATCAAGTGCACTTCGGCGAACGTGTGTAATGCTGTTATAACGCTGCTTGCAGTGCGCTTTGCGCTGGCCGTAACGTAGGCTTGATGAGCCAGTTCTTTTGGAAATAGTAGCGCGCCAGCAAAGGCATCAGCAAAGTCTTCACCCTCATCCATGCCCGCCAGATCTGGGGTATAGACATGGGCGAGCTCGTGCGCCATCCAAAACTTAAAATCCTCAAGATGCGTGTCGAGATTCAAGTAGATAAATGTAACCTTCTCCGAAGGCAAGAGAATATGCAGGGCATTTTCATGTCGCTTTTTCTCACCCCACATGACCGGCACGATGACGGCGTCGTTTTCAACGAATTGGTTGATCAAGTGCTCGTATGACAGCACAGCGGCCTGACCGATGCCCAGCTTCGAACGAACTGCAGCCACTGTTGCTTGCAAGCTATCGTAGGCCAGCGAAGTGGCAGAAATCTGCGTGCGCAAAGCCTGGCGAGGGGGCAAATAATTGACCAACGGCTTGAGCATCGAGCCCATAGCACGAGCGCGCAGCACGTGTTCCTCGGTGGTCTTCGCTCCACCCTTCTTACGGAAGGCAATCACCGGTTGACTGGTCACATCTGTATGCACCAGTTTGTCGAAACCAAGGGAAAGTACAGAAGCCAGCTTCAACAACGTGGCGGGTCGAGGGAAGTCTTCACCCTTCATCCAGTTAGTCACCGCTTGACCGCTTACCCCAACTGCTTCCGCCAGCTTCTTTTGATCCCATCCTTTGCTAGCCATGGCCGTTCGAATGGATTCACTGTGGAGAGTTTTTTGCATAGCCTGCCAATTATGGAGGCTGAAGGCCCACAAATCAAGTTTAATCAAGTGAAGTGTTAGGCAAAAATGTCGCTCGATTGATACAATTTAGGCACTGCATCAGCCAAGCCTCCCGTTCTTCAGCCGACACCTTGCGTCTGCCAAAAACTCCCTCGCCGTACCACGGTAGTACCAGACCAAACCACACATCCAAAACAAGGAAAGCGACGCTGGGGCGTTGGCTGCACGCATCCATTCGAGGGCCAGAGGATTTCTCCATTGCCAATAGATCCAATAGCAGCCATCCACACAGAACCACGTCAGCAGCACCATCAAAGGCCACTCTCTCCACTTCCGCTCCATGAGCACACGCATGCACCAAGGAGCCGTCACATAGGCGGTGATGGCCATGATCAGACTGATTGGCACGTCCCAGTCCGGAGCCTGAAAAATGAAGGCTCCCGCGATCAGCATTGCAATCCCGAATAGCAAGGTTGCCAACTTCCAAGGACGTTTCAGTTCGGCCACGGTCTGCAAATGTTGCTTTGCAAGAGAATGGCTTATGTATGGGCAAATCTTCATTGCAGGGTTTCTGCGCTGCCTTTGCTCGCCATTTCCAACACGTCACTCGCGCTCGCATTGCCATATGCAATGGCCATGATGGGGGCTTGGTACTGGTTAGCCAAATCAAGAGCCGTGCGGAATGCACGGTCAATCATGTCCTCGCCAAGGAACAGATCGCTTTCCACGAAGGTGCGCACGCGTACCTCTCCATCTCGAAGATCCATTTCAAAATTGCCAAAAATGACCGTGTAGTTGATGCGCGCAATTGCCTCGGCTACCACCGCTCGCCGTGGTTCAGGAACAAATGTCGGATACGTGCAGTACACCAGCGCTCGTGACCACTCATCCCCTTGGACAGTTTCGGCCACCACCCGCACATTGCCATTGTGCAGGCGCAGCCCAAAGGATAGGCATTGGTGGTCGCCATGGGTGGAATATGCCCACTCCTTTTCTGTCAGGTAGTCACAGACCCTATCAAACAGGTCCTTGCCTTGGCCCTGTACCAGGTCGGAATCAACCTTTGCTGCATCATTATGCTTCGTCATCTTCATCTCCCTCAAATTCAAACTCGCGTCGACGGTGTGGGCAGTTCAATACCGTAGAAGCGTGCCGTTACCCGCAGAATTCGCAGGATGGGTGGTACGTAAGCAGGAATGTCCCTGTCTTCGATCGGCAGGTGGGCTGTCGAGACCAGTACGTGAGTCATGTGGCATCTCCGGTTTAGCGCATATGCCGAAATGGCTGGGAGCGCAATCTGGAACAAATCCCCCGATGAACGAATGCTATGGACCCATGGGCTCACAGCGTGAGCCTCCAACGCACTTGCCCTCAAACGAGCACTGCGTTAATCAGGTCCCTGAGCGCCAGCAACTCTTCCTTCTTCAGAACGAGTCCAAAATTTCGCTGCCACTCATCAGGGTTGCGGGCTGATGTAAGTTGGCTGCTGAACTGCATGTGGAAGCTGCCGGCCTGGGCGGCAATGGCTTGCAGTTCAACCTGGCGCACGAAGTCGCCGGCATGCGTGAGTTGTGTTTTCATAAATTCCGTTCCTGTCGTTAAAGAAAATTTGCCCTGTTCGGTGTGCCCGGTTAGCCAAAGATCTCGCAATGCAGCCGTGCGGTTTCCCGATGCAAGGCCAGCACCGGCTCGATGCGCTCGGCTTCTGCTTCTCCCCTGACTACCTGGTAACCACCGGCCAGGTTCCAGACCATGGGCAGGTGCCCCATCTGCTTGAACACGGTGCGGTCACGTTCGTGCATCTGCTCCGTGCTGAGGATGCCGCCCAGCGGGTCATTGATGTGCGGGTCTGCCCCTGCCTGGTAGAGCACCAGATCGCAGGGTTGGCATTTGGTAATCGCCGCATCCAGCCAGCGCTCGTAGGCGCCATGGGCCGCACTTGCCACATCCCAGAACGCATTGCCTTGGGTGTGGTGTTCAATCCAGTTGATGCCCAGTCTGCGGATGATGTCGTCCGTGCCGTTGCCGTAGTGGGCGTCACAATCCAGGATGGCCACCCGGTTTACCAGCCCGGCGTCCTTCATTGCCAGGGCCGCCACCATCAGGCCATTGAAAGTGCAATAGCCACCGGCTTCGCTGAACCCGGCATGGTGAAAGCCGGACGTGGGCGAACACACGACCTCTCTGTGCAGCACGGCATGCTCGGCCGCTGCCACCATGGAGCCTGAGGTGTAGGGCAGCGAAGCCGCCACGGCGGGATCGCAGTTGCCAAAGCCGTTGGTGCAACTGCCGTCCAGCACGCCTTTGACATAGTCGGCATGGTGGGCGCGGACAATTTGCTCTTCGGTGGCGGGCTCAAAACTGCAGATTTCCAAAGCCGCTCCAAAGTGCTTGCGCCAGTCCTCCACCACCAGACGCGGCTTGTGGGCCGATGGCGAAGAGCGTTGGGGCGGACCCACCTGTTCCTTGCGGTAGAAAACTTTCATGGTTCTTCCTCCTTCTGGTTGTTGATGAATGACGAAACCTAAGTCGGGGCATTGCCTTCAGGCAAAGGCTCTCCCCGCCGCGCCAGGAAGCTGTACCCGCGACAGGGCGTAGCTCCGCTTGTGCGGACCAAATCAGCATGAAGCAGTGCGCGGCTAGCGCATCAGGGGCAGGTGGAAAAATAGCATTTGAAGCTCTCCAAAAGTCACTATGAAAAATGGCTTTCCATGGAATTGGAGAGCCGGTTCTTTAGCCAGCATTTGTGCGTCGCCCTGGCAATCTGTCGATCAAATCCAGCGACTGGTCTGCACCTATTTCGCGGTGAAAACCGAAAATTAAAAGCAAATGAGAAAGCCCACTTAACCAATTTGGAGCGGCTTGCAGTCATGACTACAAGGGACTCGAAAATGCCAAAGCGGGCTTGGTTGCTTTAGCAGTCATTTGTTACGCGCTCTGCAAGTTAACAAGTAAATCAGCGCAAGCACCATTTCAACTTTCTCCTCATATAAAGCAGAGTTTTCACCGCCCAATGAGATCCATGATAGAAGCCTGCAGGCTCATGGCGTGAGCCTGATTCACGCCATGTTGACGGTCGAAATCCATGCTGCTCAGGCCTCTTGCATTTGCGGAAAATATCGCACCGTATCGGGCCATGCTGAAGCCTGCAGACCCTGAAATTCTGCGCGAACAAAGGCTGCGAGGCGTGCATCGACCACCAGCGGCTTTGCAGGTCGGATAGCGGTTTTGATGGCTTGCATGGCCCGACCGATGCCCTGCCCGGCGGTGAGCCCGAATCCAAGAACAACTGCAATGAAGGCCGCGACCACGGCAGCTTCGCTCTCCCCATTGCCAATTTCCAGTTCCAACCACTCGCAGGTCGCAAGACCGAGCCCAAGTTGGCGCAATCCGGCATACGTCTTTGGCCACATGGTTTGCGCATGGGTAAGCAACCAGTCCGAGAACTCGGCCGGGGTTATGCCCGCATCATCCGGCGCGCTACGGTAGCGGTATTGCGGTCCGTCATCTGCTTGTTTGCGTAGGAAGGCGGGGATCTCATAGTCATCCATTCCTCCCGCGCTCAAAGCATCCACTCTGGCTGACGCTGCGGTCCGATTGGTCCGCCAGACGGAAGGGGTGGACATACTGCCGTAGTCCGGGCTTGATTCCGATATTGCTCTCTTGCTGAACTTCACCTGAGGTCCGGCATGTCCTACTTTGCTGCCCAGGACCATGGACGGATCGGCTATGGAGTAGCTGATGGAGCCCGTGCCACCCCAGCCAGCGGCCAGCATCTGCGGCACCTGGTGGGCCTGGGGCATTTCCGAGGCCTTTTCGCCCTCGGAGCGTTCGTGCACCAGGATGAAATTGGTGTGCGCTGTAACCAGTTGGTATTGCACGGCCAGGGCAAGCACCGTCGGTGACGCGGAACCGGACAATTCATCTGAGCCCTGTGCGGTTTGCGCAACTTGTGCAAAGGCGGCCATCCGCGCCAGGGTATTGGCGCTGCTTTCCACCAACGCCACCTCAGCCTGTGCCAGCAGCACCTCGGTACCGCCACCGTCCATGCAGCCCCACAGGCGCAGGACCTGGCCGGCTTGGTGCAGGGGCGCTGCATCAACGAAGGCACACACGTTGAGTGCATCGTCCGCAAACGCATGCTCAGGCATTGGTTGCGCCCAACGCACAACAGTTCCTGCGGGCCACTCCAGACGCAGCTGGCTGGCACGGCTGGAGCGCAGACGGCTGTACATGCGCAGCACGGCAGGCTCCACGTCTTCACCCGGAGCCACGAAATCACAAGCACCACCGGTTGCCATAGCCAGGCGCCGCAGATGCGCCTCGGCAGGGCTGGCACCAATGCCCACGACGAAGACTCGGTGGCCCGATTGGGTAGCCACAGCGATGACCTGTTCGATGCCATAAATCTCACCATCGGTGACCAGCAGGATATCGCTCTGACCCTTATGTGCCAGGGCGATGGTGGACACCAGCGCGGCCTCCATTTCGGTGCCGCCCAGGTTGGCATCGAGCGCATCAATCCAGCGCCTGGCAGAGGCCTTTGCCTGCGCTGTCCCGCTCCAAAGGCCGCGGCTACGGTGCTCTGTGGTGTCTCCAAAGCGAGAAAGGCTGAAGCGGTCTGCCGACTCCAGAGCGGCCACGATACGATGCAGGGCCTTGCGAGCAGCGTTGATGCTGTCACCCGCCATGGAGCCGCTACAGTCGACCAGGATCTTGGCGGCCACTGCATGCGAAGTGCCACTGCCCAGTTGCGGGCTGAAGCTTGCCATTACTGCAGTCTGGCCAGGAACGCAGGCATCCAAACAGGCGATGGCCACAGACTGGTTTTGCAGATCGCTAAGCGTCAGGATGAAATCTTTGTCCAAGGCACCGCGCTGGGCCAGCCGGATGACCAGTTCATCCCCCTGCGGGAAATACCCGGTCTTGTGACTCGGTGAGGCCACACTGGCCTTGGCAAGATCGCCATACAGCGTGATGCTGATGTCGAACGGGTATTCGGCTGTGATGTCACTCACCGGGACCTGGTGGGGCTGCAAGCCGCCTTGGAGAACCGGGTTGCCATAGCGCGGCGCAATGGTGGTGGGCAGCATCAGGCGAATCTGGCCGTGCTCCAGTTGCAGCACCTGGGCGTAGCGCACCGTGATGCTGCACTCTTCGCGCGCCATCAGATTGCCCAATTCCAGCGTGTAGCTGTGGTCCGGGTTGCGCTCCAACAGGATGCCGGAGTTGCCTTCCGAGATGGCCTCTTCATAGCGGGCACGGGCAGTGCTTTTTGCGGTGACCTCGCCAGTGAGAGCCTTTCCGTTGAGCTCCACATCCACGCCCATCAGCACCGCGCCAAAGGGCAAGGGAAAGGTGTAGCTGATTTCGGTGTTGGTATCGCTGGCATTGCGAAAGCGCTGCTGCAGGCTCATGGCCAGCAAACGCCCCTTGATCGCACCATTGGCCTTGACACCCAAAAGCATGGGCTGCTGACCACCACCGCACACCACTTCTGCCTGACGCATTGCGCTCATTTTGATTTCCCCTTTTCCGTTTGTGTGACAACCTTCTTCGAATCCATTTCCCCTGCGGCATCCGGGCCGATGACCGATGCGTACAGCGCCATCACACCGCGTGTGAAGACGCGCATTTGTTCTGGCGAGAGCCGCGCCCTGCCGGGCTCGATGACGACTTCCAGGCCATCGGCCACATGCAGGTGGCTATGCACCTCTACCGAGCCTGGCTGCTTGCCCCGCGCGGGCACAGCGGCCTCTTGTCCCTGCAGCAACTCGCGTATGCGCTCCAGCGACACGCCGGCAGCGCTCCACTTCTTGATCAATAGCAGCTGCTCCAGCTGGGCCGCACCATAGCGGGCGGCCCGCGTCTCACCCACCGGCCGGTCGATCAGGCCGTGCTGCACGTAATAGCGCACGGTGCGCACCGGCAGATCGGCCAGGACGCAGAGTTCATTCAGGGTGTGTTGGATGGGATCGGACATGCAGTTTTTTAAATACACTTATTTAATACAGTTTTAGTGTATCAATAAAATTGGCAATTGCAAGCCACCTTTTCTTCCCCAACAATAATGGTCAACACCGTGCAAAAGTACAGTGGCTACTCACGATCGCGCCTTGCGTCATAGGCGTCACGCCAGGCTTGAGCGCGCCGGTTGGCCCTGGCCATGAATGCATCGGTCCGAGCGGCTTCAGTGCAAAGGTATCTGGGCTTGGGAACGATGCCGACCCGTCCCAGGTCAAGGCGGTCAGCATCCCAACAGGTCAACACTGTGGGATCGCCGCGCACCATGCCGTCGCTGTGGTGTTCGCAGGCATAGCACAGCAAGTCCATTTCCTGGTCCGTCGCGTCAAACAACTTTCCCTTCAATTGCCTGGCCAACTCCGCGCCACATGCACCATGACCCTCGTCCTGGTGCTCATTGATGCGGCGGGAGTCATGGAAGTAGGAAAACAGCTCCACCACATGCCGATTGGCTCCCGTCTGGCTGGAAATCATCAACCCATTTGCTCGCACGCGTGCCCAGTGAGCGATACCGTGATGCCCCCACCAATCAACTTTCAATTGTTGGCGCAAGTGCTGCAGTAGCTCATGGCGATTGAATTCAGTGAATGACACAAGCACCCCACATTCAGCTATTGACCATTCCGAGTCTCGATAACCGAGGTGCGACGCCTGGCAATGCCTTTCAGCGCCAACATCGACATGGAGTAGGCAGTCGCGGTGACATACCAATCCGCGTGAACAAGCATGAAGACAGCTATGGCATCCACGAGCCACCCCACTCCAGTTGGCAATGGGTCTTCGGATGAAGTAGGGGTACCGCTGGAAAACAGTACCACAAAATACATGGCGCACATAAACCAGATGAAGGCTGCCGCCAGCCACGCTAGCCAATCGATTTGTTGGCAAGCTCCAAAGTAGATGGCGACGAGCAGCAGCACGTTCAGACCAATCGTTCGAATTGCTTGGTGACCCATTCGACTTGCTCCCAGGTGAAAGGATGAATAACCAGGTCCCAACGCCATGATGCCCGCTCCTCCCGCCGATCTTCGCCGGCAGCGGTGCATCAGGCGCTGGGACTTCCGATCTTGCAGAACAAGAGGCGCATGCCGCGACCCTGGGGAGCTGCAATTTCATCCAGCGGTTCAATTTGGGCTTCTCTTTCTGTGGGTACACTTTTCCCAACCACTACAAAGAATCTTCCCATGGCCCGTATAAGCCCAAGCCTTCCTCTCCGTTCTGCAATGGGTGCCGGTGAACATGCCGAACTGGATCTGCTGGCAACCTTGGAGCGTGGACTATCAGACGCCTACACCTTGTTTCACAGCGTTGACTGGTCACGCGGCGCGGGCCCAACTGAGCAGCACGGTGAAATTGATATCGTGGTGGTCAACCAGGCGGGTGACGTGCTTTTGATGGAAGTGAAATCCGGCTCGGTGGAGTTCAGCACCGGCGGCATCTTCAAGAGCTACGGCCATGAATCGAAGAACGTCAGGTCGCAGGTCGGGCTGCAGTATGGTGCCCTGCGCGCCAGGTTACAGAACGCCGGACTACCGGTGCGTCTGCACCATTTGCTGGTTCTGCCAGACCTGCAGGTGCAGTCCGAGACCGTGCAGTGGCCGCGTGAACGCATTGTGGACAGCGATGAGCTGCAGCGCATTGTTTCTCGCGTTACGGACCTGCTGGGAGCTGGCCTGCCGCAGGCTGACACGCTGCAGCGCGTATTGGACTTCCTTCAGAACCGTTTTCGGGTGGCACTGGATGTATCGGCCTTGGCCGGGCGCCTCAAGCAATCCTCCACCCGCCTGTCGGCCGGGCTGGCTACCTGGGTTCCCCGGGTGACGGTGCCGTCCGGGCTGGTACGGGTCAATGGTACTGCCGGCTCGGGTAAGACCCAACTCGCCTTGCGCCTGTTGCGCGATGCCGAGACTGCAGGGCAGAAGGCCGCCTATATCTGTTTCAACCGTTCCTTGGCCGACCACATGTCGCGCTTGACCCCAGTGCGCACACCCGCCCTGAGCTTTCACGAATACGCCGCGCAGCTGGTACGGCACTCGGGCCGAGTAGTGGACTTTAGCCAGACTGGCACCTTTGAAGCGATTGCGACGCAATGCCTAGAATTGTTGGAGCGTGCGCCCCCGGATCTGGACTTGCTGGTGCTAGACGAGATGCAGGACATGCAGGCGGAGTGGGTACAAGCCATGCTGTCGCGCCTGAAAGTCAGCGGAAAAGCCTTCCTACTGGAAGACCCCGATCAGCAGCTCTACAAGGATCGCGTCAGCTTTGACTTGCCAGAGGCCGTCAGCATCACTTCGCATGAGAACTTCAGAACACCACGTGCGCTGGTCACTCTCATCAACCTTCTGGGTCTGACAACGCACCCGATAGAAGCACTTGCACCGCATGCGGGTGAAATGCCAGACCCCATCACCTATGCATCGCCAGAGAAGATTGGCCCTTGCACCATTCAAGCTGTGGAGCGCTGCCTAGCAAGAGGCTTTAGCATGGGCGATATCGTGATCGTCAGTCTGCGCGGGCGCGAACGCTCTCTCTTGCAAAACCAAGACCAGCTCGGCCCCTGGAAACTCAAACATTTCACAGGCCGCTATGACGAGGACAGCGGGGCCATCTGGACCGATGGCGATCTGTCGATTGATTCGGTGTGCGCATTCCATTGATGGCGGACAGTGATTCCACGTTCATCGCGGACAGCATTCCGTTCGATGGTGGACACCCTGCGCTGGTGTCCTGAGTGACGGTGGCAATCCTATCCCAACTGTCCACGATGGCTGTGGAATGAGCCAGTCGCGGTGCCTTGGTTAGACAGCCTTAGTCAGCTTCCTCATGGACTCGCCCTTCAGGGCCATCTTGTGGGAGCCGTGCACGATGCGGTCCAGGATGGCATCAGCCAGGGTCGGCTCATCGAGCCATGCATGCCAGGCCGTCACCGGCAGCTGGCTGGTGATGAGCGTGGCGCGACTGCCCACCCGGTCATCCAATAACTCCAGCAAGTCATTGCGCTCGTGCGCTGCAATGGGGGCAATGGCGAAGTCATCCAATATCAACAAGTCCAGCTTGGCTAACTGGGCCAGTCGCCGCGCAAAGCTGCCGTCGCCATGTGCCACATGCAACTCTTCCAGCAAGCGAGGTGCGCGCGCGTAGAGCACGGAGAAACCTAGCCTGGCGGCTTGCTGGCCCAGAGCACAGGCCAGCCAGGTCTTGCCGCAACCGGTTGCCCCGGTCAGCAGCACGTTGTGGCCATGGCGTAGCCAGTCACCACCGGCCAGGGCGCCAATTACTTCACGACTGAGTCCCCGGTTGCTTCTCCAGTCAATGTCCTCCAGGCAGGCCGAGGAGACCTTCAGTCGGGCAGCCTTCAATAGGCGTTCCAGGCGCTTGCTGTCGCGCCAATCGACCTCTCGTTGCACCAGCAGAGCCAGGCGTTGTTCAAAGGGCAATTCGGCAGCAGCGATTTGGCTTGCCGGGTCAATCAGGGCGGCGGCCATGCCGTCCAGGCGCAGGGCGCGCAGTTGTTGCAGGGTGTGTTCGTTGAGCATGCTTGTTCCTTGTGTCTCGGGTGTGGTCAGTGGTAGTAGTCCGAGCCGCGCACGTTCTCGTGCAGCGGCAGGCTGGCTTGAATTGGCGCGTCAATGGAGCGCTGGTCCAGCCCGCAACTCAGGATGGAAGCAATGCTCTTGTAGTGCGGGGCACGAATCGACTGGGCACGGGCACAAGCTGCTTCCAGTCGGTCGTGGCCGTACTCCCGGCCCAGACGCATGAGTCCCAGGCAGGAGCGGTAACCCTGCTCTGGGTGTGCGCGGTGCTCCATCTGCCAGCGCACCACGGCGGCCGTTGCGGCCCCAATGCGCTCGGCCCAGGCAATGAGCTTGGCCGGTGTCCACTGCAGGTGCGCTCGGTGCGAGGCGGGCATGTGTTCTGGTGTGGTGCTGTGCGCACCCCGGCGTGGGTTCAAGGCATGGGCGGCCACACGGGTCTGACCATGCACAGCCTCGACCGTGGTGGCGGTGATGCGCAACTCCACCATCTCGCCTACCAGGCGGTGGGGCACCGAGTAGTAGTGGCCATCGAGCTCGACGTGGTAGTCGATATTGACCCGTGCCGGTTTGAAGCGGGCAATGGCCATGCGCGTGGCCGGCAAGGGTTTGAGGGCGGGCTGGTCCAGACTGGCGAACGCACTGGAGCGGCAACCCGGCAGCTTCTTGAACGGGCGCTGGTTCAAGTCCTGCAACAGAGCAGCAATGGCCTTGTTCAGTGCGCCTATGCTGAAGAATCGCTGGTGGCGCAGGCGCGCCAGAATCCAACGCTCCACCACCTGCACAGCCACTTCCACCTTGGGCTTGTCGCGGGGTTTGGCCGGGCGTGCTGGCAGCACGGCCAGGTTGTAGTGCTGCGAGAGTTCTTCCAGCAAGCGGTGGCTGGTGGGCTCGTAGCGGTCCGGCCGGGCCATGAGTGCACGCGGTTGGTCGGGCACCAGCAGGCGCGGCACGCCGCCGATGAATTCCAAGGTGGCAATGATGCTGGCTACCCAGTCGGCAGCCTTCTGGGTTGGCGTGGCGCAGGCGTAAGTGAAGTTGGAGGCGCCCAGCACGGCCACAAACACCTGGGCCTGCGTAATCTCGCCGGTGCTGGCGTCCACCACCGGCACCGTCTGGCCAGCGTAGTCCACGAAGAGCTTGTCGCCTGCCTCATGGGTCTGGCGCATGGAGCGTTTGAGGCGCTTGGTCCATTGCTGGTACTTCTCGCAGAAGGCGCTGTACTTGTAGGCCGCGCCCTGGTGTTGCTGCTGGTACTCCTCCCAGAGCAACTGCAAAGTGACGCCGGCTCGCTTGAGCTCGCTGTGCAGGTGGGCGTAGTCAGGCTCCAAGTGGCGGGACTGGCGTGCCACCGGTGGCCGGTAGAGCCGGGCTTGAAGTTCCTCGTCGCTCAAGTGCTGGGCTTCGTTCCAGTCCAGCCCGGCGGCACGGGTGTAACTGGCAATGTCGCTGACCGTGGATTTAGAAATACCCAGTGCGGCGCCAATCTGGCGCGTGCTGAGATTGCCGCTGTGCAGCAGCTGCAATGTGTGTCGTATCTTGCTCATGGTGACCCTTGGTGTGGGCATATCTGGGTTCCGGTCAAAAAACCGGCCAGCCTACGCCTCGTTTGGGTCACTCAGGACACTGCTGGGGTGTCCGCCTTCAAAATGGAATGCTGTCCGCCATCACCGTGGAACGGTGTCCGCGATGACGGTGGAACGCTGTCCGCCATCAGCATGGAATCGTGTCCGCCATCGCGTGGAATACGCAGGTGCGTCGGTTCAAGGGGCAGGCCGCACCCGCAGTGGTGTTGACAGAGTGCGACATCGCTCAACTGGATGACATGAACCGACGCCTGCTGTTTGTCGGCCTGACCCGAGCGCAGATGCATCTGGAGTGGGTGATGTCAGCGGAGACGAGCGGGATGCTCGAAAAGGCATTGAAGGCGTGAAAATCAGGCTCCACGCTTCACGCTCAATAATCCTGTACGGATAGATAGGGTTTGAAGCTCGCGCAGTGAGCCTCAGTTACAAGATAGTCTGGTTGTGATTATCACAACAAAGCTAACGCGCCATGAACACACCGTATACCAACAGCAATTCCTTCATTTGCTATTCACCACGGCCTCTCGCCACCTACATAAAGATCAGCAACAAGATTGCTTACGGGCCGGCCACTTCGAACCTTCTGACCATCCCCGAAGCCTGGAACCTGGCGTATTTGTCACATGACTATGATGCTCAACTTAAGCACCCGGATCCCAACTTCACAGTCAACGTCAGGCGGTCGGTTCGATTCCGGTTGGATGGGAGTGGCAGTGACTTGGTCAGCGAAGAAATCAACGAACAATTGGGTTCCTTATTGAATCTGCCGGCGCCACGCTTTGTGTATTTGTTGAAACAGCATCATGCTTTCAGGAGATTTCCTATGTATGTGGAGTATGGCGAAGCATGGCTGGAGACGATTGGAAAGCGGGAGAGACTATGTTGTGCAGAAACGCCCGCTGCAGAATCAGACGAGGTTGAGCCAAAGGACATGCAATTAGCGCAGGAGATATTAGATCGAATTTCGCTGCGCTAAGTCGGCACCCACTCGCGATCGTTTCCAGCTAAAATTGATTTGCTCTCAGGCAGGCTTGATAGTGTGGAATGTTTAAATAAGTCTCCATGGAGCCTTGAGCATCACCCCACATGTTTAGAGTAAGGCACACATGGAAAGTGCTCTTCGCCGTGTATTTGTTTGCATCGCTTAGTGCCTTTACCCTGTGTATCGCTGCTTGAGAGCACCTACTGTTTGAATCGCGTCCAGTCCACGAAATTAAGATTGGTAGGAATGGGAGTTCTACTGCACAGGGTCGAAACAAGCGAAATGTCACCTGAATTTCTGAAGTGCTGGAAGACAGCAGGAATTCACATCGACAAGCAGGTGCAGGGTGGAATGCAATCATGGTTAAAAGCTACGCCCTACCCTCCGTTTCTTGAGCATCTTTCTTTCCGACTGGGAAATCAAATTTTTTATGTTCGCGTGACCGACGTGGCTGAGCGAATCGAAGGACCAGGGAGCGTTCGCGGTTTGCTTTCCATTGCGGATGGGTGCAATGGACATCCCTGTTTTATGCCTATGCGTAAGACGCTGTTGGGCGGATGGGTTGCTGATCAGCCTGGGTGGGGTTTGGTACACGCTCGGACGAGCAAAGCAGTCGATCCTGTTGAGCTTGTATCTGACAAGAAGATTGAAATGACCGATTGGGAACTGCAAGACTTTGCGGTGCAGGTCGTACGTTCACAAATTGAGAAAGAGGGCTTTCAACTGATGTCGTGGCAGGGCAATCCGAGTGTGGACCCGGCCATCTGGTTCGTCGGCGAAAGTAGGCGCCCTGAATGGGTTGTGGTTCGTGCTGTGCGTTATCCGGAACAGGAGGCCAAAAGGCCTGGCAATTGGAAGCGTATTGCTTCGGGTTGCGCGTCCACCGGCAAGATCGGTCATTTCGCTTCGGTCGCCCTGGCCAGCGTTGACGATCCGTTCGATACGATGGCTGGTTCGCCAGTTCCGCTGTGGCGCGGGTCCGGGATGCACGTACGCTATACGGGGCTAGAAGATGGCGAGTAATAGTCGGGTAACGGCACAGCAGCTTGCTTTACTCAACCAAGCACTCGAACTGGGAATTCTCAGTCCAGTCAAGCATCAAGAAGTTTTGGAGTGGGATCAGCAAGAGCGCAGTCACAGGGCAGCACTCGCTAGTACCCCCATAGAAGTTCAGCCGGTGAGACCTCGCTTTTCGTCGGAAGTTTCCGTCAAAGAGTTGGCGGTGCAAATAGCCTTGCGCGAGTTGCAGATTGCAAATGAGCTACCCGCCGGTCCATACAAACATCGAGAAGAAGAGTACAGAAAAGGGAAACTTGATTCAGCGCAAAAGAGTCTTGCTGAGCTAAAGGCCACCAAAGGTATCTATCCACCTTCCCAAAAATCTGCTCCCGTTGGATCGATGCCAAAAGTGCAGCCACCAGCTCGCCCGCCGATGCCAGATTCAGCACGCACCGCATTGGAGCTGCTCCTTGAGCTTCAGACCGTCCGTGCGGATCTAAGCTTTGTTGCAACAAATGTCGTTCAACAAGCGGTTTCTGAGCTAGGAGCAATTGATGCGGAGTTGTGTCTGCGGTGGAATAACATTGCCTTCCAACGCTCTTCTGAAAGTGATGTGGCCGCCTGGATCAAGCTTGAGGAGCTTGAGGCTTACCGGCAAAGCCAAGTCTTGTCCGCGCGCAGTGCCGAACTCATCACGCATGCCTACTACTCAAAGTTGGGTTTTGACGTTGAAGATGTCTCCATATTGCAGCTAGATGGCTCCACGGAAGATTGGAAGGCCTACGATTTACGAGTTGGCGACCGTTTTGTGGATGTGAAAAATGCCCGCAAGTCACTGCATGGAACGGGACATTTTGTTGAGCACTGTGTACCGCGATTTAAGCAACTCAGGGCCACAGGCGACCACATCGCAATTGCCGGAGTGCTGTCAGATTACTGGGCTGATCCGCACGCTTTTCGCCAAGGCCGTCCGGAAGCCACCGTACTAGGCGAAGTTAACGTTCTTGAAGTTCGCGCACTTTATAGTTGGGCCAGAACGCGCTTCGGAGCACGACTTGATCTCAAAGGCATCTGGGATCCAGGTTTCTTACCAGGCTGGATATTTGAATATCCAGAGGCTCACTATCCACGCCGAAAAGAGGCGATCAAATCTATCGCACCGATGGCCTGGCGCCTTGCACATGCGGGAGCACTTGGTGATCAACTGCCGGGATGGCTCCTCATCCTTTGTGATGACGACGCTTTTATCAAGTCCCTTCCACTGGAGGCGAAAAAGCGACGAATCATTGAAGATCTGCGGTCCATGGCAGCCGCAATCGGAATAACACGCAGATCGCTTTATGTCTACGCCATGGGCATTGCATTGGAGGCCCTGGCCGACGAAGTGTCACCAGAGGAAGACCTCCGGTCCTTCATTGCGCTTTTAGAAACTCCCGCAAAGGACCAGATCACTTCCAAGCTTGGGCTCGATGATCCACTGGCCTACGTTGGTTCCATCGCAGATCATCTGTGCGAAATTGGCAGGCGACTGCTCGAGGCTGGAATCCATTTAACGGGATTCCGTCTCACACACCCGGCTATTTTGAAGGGTGTTTGTTCAGACGGAACCGTAATGACGCTCATGGCCTATTGCGGAGGATGGCAAACAGTTCCGGTCAGAGCCAAGTGTGGGACCGTTCCGCTCACAATTGTGGACGATGCAAGCTGTTCCAGCTGCGGTCACCTGATATGTCACAACTGCGGTCATTGTTCCAACTTTTGCCATGAATGCAGCCCGCGCCAGAGTGATTTTGCCAAGCACATTCAGTCCGAAGAGCCTCAGCAAGATTACGAGGAAGATCTTGAGGACTTCCTTACACCATATTTCTCGCACATCCCTAAGTGATCGCCCCCTCATTGACTCGATCCGCTAACTCTCCGGCTGCAATGAAGATTTGCAGAACGTTGGCGCCAGATTCCGCAACCAACAAATAAGCAAGCTTGAATCGATCTTCAGACTTCGCTAGGACCTCTAACTGGCGAACTTGCTCCTGAAGCTTGACCACGTCTTCGCCCAACCAGCGCATGATTCGTCGTACCCGGTCTTTGATATTTGCGCTGTCCATTAGTTCGTCGATTTCGTGGATCACATCATGCTTGGTTCCGATCCAGTCAGCACAGAGAGATTCCACAGAAGCGCGCACATCTGCGGGCAATTCGACGTTTGGAAGTTCTTTCTGAACGTAAGCGGCATTGCTCATCAGGGCCATCGCACAGGCGTATGCTGATGAACCGAATTCATTGAGCGCACTTCTTGAGGCAACAGTCTGAAGTTGGTCAGTCGTTGCGGCACGAGAATATTCCTCGCTGAAGGGCTTCCACTCGTTCTCGTTGAATAGACGTAGAACATACTCACGCGCCGATCCTGGCTCCCAGTCATATTTTTCGGAAAACTGGTCAAGAAAGCCGAGTAGGTGAAAGAACGCCCGATTGCTAATGTGCCAATGAAGCTGCTCCCCGATATAGTCACCGTTGACTCCCTTGTACTCGTCCAGCCCCCGCCGTAGGCTAAGGCAGAATTCCTCAATGACGCGCTTGATCAGGTCTGGATCTTTTCCAACATTGGATGCAATCTGATCGATGATCGAGCGCTTGGCAGTCACAACTGTTCGCCTTTACCCTGGAAAGTCAATGGGAGTCGTCTTCCAGACACTTTGCGCCAAAGCGATCAGCATTCCATGTCGCCTATCTATGGAGGCGGCGTTCCATGAGGGGAAGGCCTGCAGCTTGGTATTGATCCGGGAGATGGACGTGTTCTGGCCAACGGAGGTGAGCTCAACCAGGCTGCGAGTCAGGTAGTTATTGCTCTTGCGGTATTCCACCTGTTTGGCTGGGTAGAAATCGTTACCGGCAACAATGTTGATCGGCTTCTCCAACAACGTCAGATTCCCCAGCTTGCTCTTGTACTCGTCATAGCTTGCACCTGGGTTCTCACTAGTCCATTTTTGACGCAAGGCCGCCGTTGGTGTATCGGGCAGGATGTGCTCGATTTCAAGGTTCGTAAATGGCTCAAGGCTCCCGGGCGACCTGAGACCGCTAAACGCCATATCAACGTACTGCGTGAGTCGTGCCAAGAGGTACCGCGTCCGATACTGCTGCATTGAATACAGCGATAGGCGATTGAGCGCATCTGCCAATTCCTGCGACTTGGCTGCCATGTTCTTTTCAAAACGGTCAGCCACGAAAACATTCAGACCTGCGCGCTGCTGGATTGGATCAATGATGCCGGCAATCGCCCTGAGCTCGTCGGCCCAAAGTGAGAAGTTCCGCTCCAGGTCCTTGGTCGGCGTCTTGGTGAAGATGTAATAGAAAAGAAAACTCTCGAGCTGCGCGATGAAATGGTCAAACAAGGCCTTGGGAAGGGGGGCCGCTGCCAACAACAAGACGTAGTGCAGGCTGAAGGCGCCGCCAGCAAGACGTTTGAGGCTGTCCATTGCCAGACTATGCTTACCATCGTTGCCAAGACCACGACCAAAGGCGAGGTAGTGCTCGACATTTCGAGTGACTTTGTGAACAAATTCGAAGGGCTTCTTACCGTAGTCGCATAGGGCAGCATTTTCCTTCTCAATGAACCAATCGTAGATCTCATCTTCGCGCACTACCGCATCGCCGCGCGAGTTCTTGATGGCGTAGTTGGCCATCAGGAAGTAGCGCAGAAAGCGCAGAGGTTTTTCCTTGTCCTTCTCCAACGGTTTGGTGATCTTTTTCCACTCGTCCTTGAGCTGCGTGAACTGGGCTGGCTTGACTTGCGTGAAGAGCAGGTTCTTCAGTAAGTCCATTGGATTCAGGCCAACTCCTCGTTCATTGATCGTCTCGAAGATCTTCAGCGCGCTGCTGACGTCTGTGGATATCTGGATGAAAACCACGTTGTTCGCCAGATAGCCCCAGTACTTTTTCAGCTTCGGTGCGTCGTCGTAGTTGTCCTTGAGGTACCGGTACAGGGTACCGTAAGCGTTAACCAGGTTTTCCAATGATCCAAAGCTGGGAATGCCAGCCGCTTGGATGCCGGCGCGCACCGCCTGCGGGTCGATGTCCAGTTCAACCAGCTTGGTCATGACATCGCAGGCATTTTCGTAACGTGGCTCAAGCTTCAAACTGGTTCTTGTTTCTCCGTCACTGTCCGTATAGCTTGTAGAAATCAGGCCACTGACAGTCTGTCGTTGAGGCTCACCGCTGAACAAGTACTTAAGTACGCACAGCATCAAGAAGAAGGTCGTCAGGCGCTGCTGGCCGTCAATCACTTCATAGTGGCCTTTCTGATCTGTAGGTGACACCAGCACAGTGCCAATGAAATACTCCCGTGACGAGCCCGCATCAATCTGTTCACCAATGTCCTGCAGCAACTGTTGCACTTCCTTGTCAGTCCACACGTACTCACGTTGGTAGTCAGGGACGATGTAGAAGCACTCCCGAAACGCTTCTTCGATGCTGTATTTGTGGTTTTCTATGCGCGCCATTCTTGTGCTCTCTTCCTTTTACAGTGCGCTGCGCAGCGCTACATATTGGTTGCTGGGTCCTGCGGATCGCAACTCCAATTCCGGGCTTATCGACACCACGTAGCCAATGGGTTGATCGAACGAAAACGGATACAGTGCTGCTGTAGATTGAAGCGTTGCAAGCGCCATTGCCTTACCGTGATAACGCAGCGCCGCCTCAATCAACCAAGAGACTTTCATCGGCTCTGCCACCAAGTTAGGCGCCACCCGCTCAATGCGATTGCCTTTGGTGACGCGACGTATCGCTCCCCAGTCCACCTGCGTCTGAATGACAGCACGGGTGGCCGTCTTGATGTTGCCTCGCTCGCCATACAGTTCGCTCATTCTCCGGTGTACCTCTGGCATTGAACAGTCGCCTTGCATGGCAGTCAGTCGGCCCGTGAATTCAGCGACTTTTCCAAAGAATGGATACGCTACAAGGGCCGCACCCCAGGCGAAGCAAGCCACGTCCTGCTGGAGTGTCGTTCCTGTTCCTGAAAAGAGGCCGATACCACGAGCAACAAAATCCATCAACTCGGATCTGGGCTCCAGGACCAATGCATTCAGCTTGGTGCGTGTCTTGAGCCGGGCCTCGTGTCCAAGGCTGGCGGCATCTAGTAGTGCACTCAGCTCATCGAGACTGCCCGTACCTGCACGTATTCTCAGCGCGGCTTCCACCCAATCCAGCTGTATGAACCTGTCGAAGCCAATTTGAGGGACTGCTGGAATCATTCTGTTCAACTCACGTAACTAATCTTGACGAAGGGCACCAGCAGCTCTTCCACTGAGATGCCACCGTGCACGACTGCTGGCTCGCCCTCTTGGATGAAAGCGGTACGGCCACCAGAAAAGACGGGCAAGTAGGCAGCTGGTAGCCCAGGCACCTCCAACCTGAAAGCACTTGGATTCGACTGAAGCATTTTGGTTGCAAGCGTCTCGCTGCCATAAATGCGAACCCTTTCCCCACGCTGCTCTGGCGCCACGCCTTCTTTAGGGCTACCTTGACCGATCGCCTCGACGTTCCCATGGTCAGCCGTCAGGTAGACGTGAAAGCCTTTGTTGAGCAGCATTGTGAAGAGCTGATCGACAAACCCTGTTTCGCACCAGCCTTCAATTTGTTGAGCGATGCCTCTCTTCCCCAACACGGCACCATGCACGATTTCGTCAACGGTATCAATGACCAAGCCTACCACTTTGATGGAGGGGGTCGACAGTGCAGCCTCCAACTCCGGCAACTGGTCCACGCGTTGAATCTTCTTTTGGTAAAAGATTTCATTGGCGCGAAGACCTTGATCAGGATGCTGCCAAAACTGCGACCACTTGGCTGGCTCTGGGGCTGTTGTACCGATGGTTTCGGAAAAGTCGCGCGGCTTGTCTCCCGAGAATATGGCTTGTCTGGATACGGACGTCAAAGTAGGCAGCCAGGCAAAACAGGCACTCTCTTCAAACCCGAGCCTTGGCGCTTTCTTAGCCAATGCCTCCCGGATTTGAACCCACTGATCAATGGCGAGACCATCAAACACAAGGAGTGCTATTTTGGCCTCACCTGCACCGCGCCGCATTGAAAGAAAGCGTGGCACATGGTGAACCATGATTGGTCCCTTAGTGCTTATCAGGGAAGGTAGGTCGGCATAGTGCGTGATCAGCCATTCCTTGAGATGCGCATTGACTTTGTCCTGCAGCGCTTCCATTGAGGCTCTAAGCCCCTCTGCGCGAGCTGAGTCCAAGGCATGAAAGCGAGCAAGTAACTCACCCAGCCGGCGGGACAAGTTAAACCAGTCGCGATATGGCGAGTCCAATGTTGGCAAGGACTGCGCAATGCCAATGATTCCTTCTGCCACCAGATTGCGCATTGCCAAGGGATCTTGCACCACCCCTAGCTTTGCCCAGTCAGGAATGCTCATGGGCGGCCCCTGCACCACCAAGGGATGGAGCAAGCCTTCCAGGAACATCGAACTGATAAGCACGCGCACCTCGGAATCCTCAAACGGGATGTCGGCCTCAGCAACAGAGCCTGGCGGTGTTGGCTCGGCGGCTCTCAAACCCGTTAAACCGAGCTGTGACAGATGGCGATACCAAGCCTCCTGCACCATACGAAGCAAGGTGCCCTTTGAAGAAAACAATTCACGTAGAGGCAGCGCCTTGAAGGCTATCTGGTCGCTCAATACATGCGCCACATGCTCAGCCAGAACCATTGGCAAAACTGCGTCCCGATAGTGCAGCCACAACAGTTCGTACCAAAGCACTTTGGCGCGCAGAATCACATGCGGGTTAATCTGGAATATATGGGTCAGTACAAACTCTTTGGTCTCAGATTCACCAAGTGACTGAACGGCGTGTTTTGCCTGGGCGTCGAAGAGTGCTTCAAGATGCTCCGCGCCAATTTGCCGAACCACCGGATAGCTGAGTTTTGGAAATAGGTTGGCAAGACTAAGGCTCACTTGGCGCGCCTGCCGCAGGTAGTCCCAGGGCAGGTCACTGGTTCTACTGCCACGCAAGTGCAAAACAAGTGCCTTGGCAGGACCGTCTTCACCACGGTCCCAGGCACTGCGGTAGCGCTCTTCGTACTCTGCACGGAACGCGACCGAGTCCTGGAAGGAAATCAGCTCGAACCCCTTTTCACGCAGGCCCAAGAGAACTTGCTCCTGCAACAGCACATCATCAGGATCGGTTGCAATCCACAGGCGTGACAGATCTTCGGTAAAGGCAGAAAGAATTTGCTCAATCCAGGGGCTCATTTGGGGCACTCAGCTATGCGGCCAAAGGGAGGGCTGCATTTCGAACTGGAATTTCATAGGCTTGCATCTCGCCCGATTGATCGAGGCGTATCGCCAGCGTTATGGGTTGGTCAGCCTCCAGAAGCATTGAGGCTCCAGCTTCAATTGATTGATGCAGCTTCATCATCGCGTTTTCGAGGCGGGAGCGGGTCAACTCCACCTGTGTTCTGATGTGTGCACGACGTGTATCGAGCTCAGTATTGGTGTTGAAAGTTGCTTTAATCGAAGCCAGCTTTTTGTTCCAGTGCGCCATCAAATCACCAAGCCCGTCGGTATTGGTGACAAAGGCCTCAACGGTGCGGCGGATTTGGTCCATGCGTACTTCCTTCTGTTGGTGCTCCCCAGCAAAAGAGGTCAGCACAAACCAGGTCAAAATGCGCGCGTCAACGCACTGGGCCCACTCGTCAAGAAGTTCCGTTAAGCCTTTTTCGTGTTGCGACAGCTTTTCAAAAAGGTCACCCGTTCCTACCCAATCATTTCCTTGAATGCCTTGTATCTGTTCAATGGAACTTTGAATGTCCTTTTGGACATGGTCTTGAACTGTCAGCAGATCCCTAAGGAACGCCTCGATTTCAACTCTGCTTGCCATAGGCATTTCGCCTCGGCGAATGAGCTCAGTCAGCTCTCGCAGGTATTCGATTCCTCCACTCACTTTTGAGCGTCGACTGTCCTTTTGGTGCTGATGCACTGCCTCAATGGCACTTTTGATGTCATCGAGTTTCCTGCTGATGTCCGCAAGATGCTTTTGTGCCACGATGACTGAAGCGATCTGCCAAACCGCGGCGGCATTGATCCAGGTCCCCATATCCGAGGGGACCTGCAGATTTGCCATCTCCGCTATCTTTCCGTCGGGGCTACGCACAAAAGGAAAAAACCCTCCGTCCTTGGCAGCAGCCAAGGGCCCATTCACCACGACTCGCATGTAGTTGTTGCTACCAAATTCGGCGGCAGTCAAAAGTGAGGGCACCGCTTGGGCCAAGGGTGCCAAGGACAGCAGGCCGCTGGACTTGGCGTTGAGCGCACGGGCGTTGCCAGGAATTGGCTGTTTGCCCCAAGAGCCTATGACCAATGCTGGCGCGCTGGCTGTTGGGCCATAGACAAGTTCAAAGGCTTCATCGGGCTTTGGCACTTCTGCTACCAACGGGAGCTCCACTGGCAGTGGCACAGCTTCTGGCTGAATTGGCCTGCGTGCCGACTCGGTTGGCTTTCGCAGCCAGCGGCTGGCCACAGCGACCACCACACCCAGTGCCAACCCTAGCAACAGCCATGTCATTGCATTCAATTCGAAACTCCCAAAATCTTCCACACAGTTTGCTCTGACATTTGGCTAGCCAATGCGAAGCATCAATACCGCGTTGAGGTCGGGCAAGCTGGCCTCTGCCGTCTCCAGCGAGGCCAGGCGCGCCTGGTGCTCGGCGTTCAGCCGCTTGCGGCGATGCTCGCGAACGGCAGGCAAGCCAATTCGGCCAATGGCCTGATAGCGTGCGTCAAACGCGTATTGGGCGCGCTCCCTTTCGTCCTTCAGCCGCGAGCGGTGCTCTCCAAGCAGTTCTGAGAACAGGCGCTCTCCTTGCGTCATTGCCGCTGCCCGGGAAGCCTCGTAATACTGCTGGGCCTGCTCGGTGTTAGTAGCACCTGTGATCTCGGCTGTCTCCGTCAAAAGCAGATCCCAAATACGCTTGGCCGTGGGCACAAAGGTTCGCCCGTCATCCGTTGCAAACACCGGCAAAAAGCGCTTGCGGTTGAGCCCCTCAGCGGCGAGGCTAATCTCCCACAGCGACCAGACCCCCTGCACAGCCTGCGGAAGGCCTGCGACTTTGACCACCGGCAAAGGCTGGCCGTCGACGCAGCGGGACAGCTCGTTGATCAGCGCTCTTGCACGAGGGTCCTCCAATGTCACCCATTCCAGCTCTGGGTTCTGCTCTGCCGTCCTGGCGTCAAAGCACACGTTGGGCGATTTGCTGCCGTCAGCCCATGTCACGCTCCAAGCGTTACCCTTTTTCACTGCGCTCCCGCCACGTGCCGGCAAACCGGAAGTGATGGCACGTTCAAGCCAAAATTGGGCCGGGTGGTCGCGCCATTTGCGCGCCTCCAGTGCCTCCAGCGCATGGGCCTCTGCCAACAGCTCACTGTTGCTTCGTTCGCTGGAGACCTTGTCGCGGACCTGATTGAGTACGGCCTCGCAGGCCTTTTCAATCGAACCGGGGTCTTGAAGGCCCTGCACGAACACCTCGTCAAACATTGCCTCCGCCTCGACTGAGTCCATCACATCGGAAGCCTTGTCCACACCGAACTCCTGGGCGATGACTTCGAGCTTGGTCTCCAGCACTTGTCTGACGCGGTGCTCCACTGTGTCTTCAAGCACAAAGTTGACGGCGCGCACCACATGGCGCTGGCCGATACGGTCCACGCGCCCGATGCGCTGCTCTATGCGCATCGGGTTCCACGGCATGTCGAAGTTGACGATAACGTGGCAGAACTGCAGGTTCAAGCCCTCGCCACCAGCATCAGTGGAAACCAGCACACGAACATCTTGCGAGAAGGCCTGTTGCGCCCTTGTGCGGGCGTCCAGATCCAGGCTGCCGTTGAGCAGGGCCACCGAGAAGCCACGGCTTTCCAGAAAACCCGCCAGCATGGCTTGTGTCGGCACGAACTCCGTGAAAAGCAAGACCTTTAGCGTCGGGTCGTTCTCTTCCTGCTGCAGCTTGTAGATGAGCTCCAGCAGGGCTTCGGCCTTCGCATCCGTGCCCTGGGCCTCGGTTTCTCGGGCCAGCGTCAGCAGCAGATCAACCTCTGCCTTCTCTTGTACCCAGCCTGCTGTCTGCACTGCAAGGTCCACTTGGCTCTGACCATCCAGCTCGGCCCACTCTTCCAGCTCAGTCGACTCAAACAACGCTGCCTGCAGCAGGGGCTGGTTCAGAAACGCCTGCCGTCTTTCCAGCGTGGTACGAATGGCCGCCGTGCTGGACGTCACCAACCGCTGCATCAGAATCATCAAGAACCCGATGTGCCTTTGCTTGGCCGCCAAGGCCTGGTTGTAACCATGGCGCACGTAATCGGTAACAGCTTCATACAGCCGCTGCTGGGCACCATGCCGGGCTTGCCACGCTACGGCCTGGAGCCGGGTGATACGGGGCTTGAACAACGGTTGGCCTTCCGCGTCAATGGCATTGCGCTTTTCGGTGCGGATGACGAAGGGCCGCACACGATCTCGGCTCACACTGCCTTCATCCGGAAACGCGTCGCGGTCAATCAGCTGCATCAGCCGCATGAACTGGTCTGTCTTGCCCTGATGCGGCGTGGCCGAAAGCAGCAGCAAGTAGGGTGCCGCTTCGGCCAGTGCGGCGCCCAGCTTGTAGCGTGCCACCTGCTCGGTGCTGCCACCCATGCGATGGGACTCGTCAATGATGACCAGGTCCCACGAGGCTGAAATCAGGTCCTCGAACCGCTCCCGGTTGTAATTGTTCAGCTGCTCCAGGCTCCAGCCTTTGCGGCTTTCAATCGGCTTGACGGAGTCCAGTGAACAGATCACCTGGTCGTGCAAGCGCCAGAGGTTTTCGTCCTCGTTGCGCCACTGCCGAAAGGCCGCCAACTCTGCCGGGTCAACGAACTGCAGCTTCTCCCCGAAGTGAAGGCGCATCTCCGCTTGCCACTGGCGCACCAACCCCTTGGGCGCCACCACCAACACACGCTTGGCCATGCCGCGAAGTTTGAGTTCGCGCAGAATCAACCCGGCCTCGATGGTCTTGCCCAGCCCCACCTCATCGGCCAGCAGGTAGCGAATGCGGTGCTGGCTCATCGCGCGGTTAAGCGCATAGAGCTGGTGCGGCAAGGGCACCACGCTGGACTGGATGGGCGCCAGCAGCAAGTTGTCTTCCAACGCATCCAGCAGCTTGGCCGCAGCTGCCGTATGAAGAAGACTGTCGGCTGAAGGCTGAATACTGTCTAGCTCTGCCAGGTCTTGTGAACGTGCACGGACAACTGCGTCTTTGGTTGGCAGCCAAACGCGATAGGTGGTCTCGCCCCACAGGTCTTGCCTATCCACCACGCGGCAGGACGTGCCGTGGCGGGAATGCCAGCACCACGCGCCAATGGCGTGATCACTGTGGGATAGTCCACTGCCCACCTTCAGGCCCCAGCTTCGGAACGCGTCAGCGCCTGGTCGTACCAGAGCAGCAGCTTCTCGTCTTCTTGCAGCGTTTCTTCAGGCAACTTGCTCGCAACGCTCAGAATGGTTTTGTAATCTTTGTTGGCCCACGCCGCGCGGAAACCGGTTCGCAACACTTCGAGGCGCGACTCCTTGAGCTTGCGTCCCGTGAAGGCTTTGTAGGTCTCAAACTCTTTCAGAAGCGTTTTCTCGCGCTTTTGCTCCAAGTCCTGGGCCTTGTTCGGATCGGGCACGTACCAACGATCCTTAGCCTTTGCCATTAGGGAGGGATCGCTCTTGCCAAGGCTGCGCAGGTCTTTATGGTTCGTGGACAAGTAGCTATGAATCTGGCTCGGGACTATTCCGGTGCCGTCGTACTGGAGGAAATTGTCCTCCAGTAGTTGATCCAACTCTGGAATGATCTCGCCCTTACGCTTGGCCGAGCCGATTTGTGGGATGTACTCCGGGTGTATTTCGGATCTGGTGGACGGACGCTTAAGCAAGAAATTGGTCAGCCAGTCGATGGCACTTCGCTCGTCAGAGACAAACAGCTCGGCTTGAGCAACTTGCGGAATGCGCGCACGCGCCTTTTCATACTCGACCAGTTGCTCAGGCAGGAACACCATCCCGTTGGTTTCACGGAAGCGAACGGACAGTTCAGATAGAAACTCTGGTGTCGACATTGGGACCATGGCACCATGCCGAATAAACCAAGAGGCCATTCGATCGTATATGCGTCTCGGGTCGCGCTCAACGATACCTAATAATTCAGGGGGATAACTGGACGTAACCTTTACAGTAGGCAGTTGCCTCAAGTGTGTTTGAACGAAGTCCCATGCTGAGTCCAACGAAGCGCCTTCTCGGTCAAACCTATCTTCAAGATCATCATTGGGTTTATAGGCTGAAATAATCAAATCCTGCTTCACTGCATTTGTGGACATAACTTGCTGGAAACTACCTTGCACTTTATCGAGCGCTGTGACTTCCGCAACGACGAATCCCACCTGTTGCAATGCAACTTGAATCGCATTCCAAACTGCAGCACGGCTGTTGGAAAAAACCACTGTCATCCATCGACCTGGCTTCAAGACACGGTAATACTCAGCGAAGCACTTTTGCATTAATCGCTGATACTCCGGAATTCCCTTCGCCCTGACGCGATCAACTATGGCTTCAGGTGCAGTATCGGTTATTACCTGATGCCAGGCCTCCACCAATAGATTTAAATCAGCATAGTAAATATTCTCACCAAAAGGAGGGTCGGTAAATATATAGTCAACAACCTTATCGGGAATTGATATTTTACTAGCCGTACCTACATTAACAATAGCATTACCCAATTTAATATGAAAATCTCCAAATACTTTTCCAAGTCTACCCAATCTATTATCTAAGTTGTACCACGGGGATACCTCAGATGTCTGAGATGGAACGTATAAAACACCAGAAAGGTATTGATTTACGTTTGAACTTCCGGTGCGACCATGCATGATGGTCTTATAACGATTTAGAACTGACATTCCCCAAATGGCCTGTTCGACCAGAAACAGCAACATCCCTCTAGTGCGAGCATCAGGTTCCGCTTTTGCCTTACGCCACAATGTCGCCAATGCCTGAGCAGCTCTAGGAAGAAACATTGAGTGCACGGATGACGTATTAGTTGTACGCATTCTTCCGACACGTGTCATTTGACAATCTGGAAGCACCAACGTGGGAATTTCAGGTGGAAGTGAAAGCAATGAAATTTCCGAGATAACCCGTAGATCCCTCTTATCAGGTCGCTTGGTGTACTTATCCTTTCCAATTTTGTATGCAATGAGGACGGGGACGCGTCTGGGTCGCTTACTTACTTCCTGAGTGACGTGATCCACAAAGGACTCAAAGGCGAGCTCCATCTTCTCCTTTGTTGACTTGGCTCCACAATGAGGACAGGTTAATTCATCCGCCACCCGCTGAGTTTCCTCATCCAAGGCTGCATCAGTAAAAACTATTTCGCCTGAACAAGACGAACAATTTAATATTTCGCTCCAGACTGTATATTCAATTTGACCTATAGTTTTTCCATCCGAATGGAATGTCTCATACATCCAGCCGATTTCCACCTCCACTTCTTTTAATAATTTACGTCCTTATTTAGAAAACAACTCAATATCAAATGGCAAGTTGTAATTTGCTGCTATAAACGTCGCCGCGGGTGATAAATCATTAAGAACTATTCGCCTGGCACCCCATTGAGGTGAAGCTTTACCAAGCTTCCTCCATTCGACCTCTAATTCATGCCGGTAGGTCGCCGGGGCGGTCCCACACCACTGAGCTGCAACTCCTGTCATCCCAGATCCTCCGAAACCGTCGAGCACAATATCTCCTGGCTCGGTGTAATGCAGAATCGATGGAACGATTGCTAGATGAGGGACTTTTGTATGGTAAGAGTGGGCTTTGTAGAGTGCATCAGTCTTGCCAACGGATACGTCAATTGTCTGGGGTTCACGAACGTATCTCACACTTGGGTCATAAGGCTTTCCGTAATGACCCACGAAATCGTCCAAAAATGGGTTAGGGATCATGTCCAAAACTCAGTTTGAGAAACGGTCATAAGCGAATATGTCTCGCCTGATGAAACGTCCGCGTCAATTGCAGCCGATTTTGGCCGTATTCGCTGATATTTCCACCGAATGGCAGCCCCTTGGCCACTTGCAGGCGC
>CANCCF010000003.1 GCA_947374485.1 Comamonadaceae bacterium
AGGCTTCCTTGGAACCGGGCTGGGTGGAGTACGACATCACCAACCCCACCAACGGCCAGGTGCAAACCAAGATGTCGTATGTGCAGGCGGTAGACGGCCTCAGCCTGGGCTGCGGCGTCTACAAGAACCTGGTGGGTGGCTGAGGGTCCAGCCTCAGCGGCCTTCAGGTCTACAGGCCTTCAGTTGGGCACGCTGATGCTGCCCGCGCTGATGCTGATGGCATTGGCCAGCGCTGGCGCGTTGCTGATGGCCGGCAGATTGGCCAGCGTGAGGGCCGGTGCCGCACCCGGCACGCCACCACGCGGCAGGCTGCGCACCACCTGGCTGGGTGCCAGCGGGGCGCCGTTCATCAGGTGCGCCCACAGCATGTCCATGCCCTGGATGAAATAGTAGTGCAACGGCACAAACAGGCTGTCATAGCCCTGCACGCCACCGCCTGCCGCATTGGGAATGAAGGCGTCAAAGTGCTGCGCGTTCATGACCTCAAAGTAGCGCAGCTGGCTGCTGGCACCTTCCATTTGCGCATTGAAGGCGGCATAGGCGCGGGCGGTGTGGTTGACCGGCAGCAGCGTGTCGCTGCGCCCAGCCAGGATAACGGTGGGCCTGGCTTGCAACTTGCCGCTCAGCAGCACCTCGTGCAGGCCTGCCTGCACCCGCTGGCTCTGTGCCAGCGCGTCGCCCGTCAGTGCGGCGCCGCTGACCGTGTCCACACCGGTCACCAGGTTGCGCAGGCACAGCAGGCCATCCAGCGCGCCGTCCATGCGCGCGCTGGAAGGCGACACGCCCAGGTGGTAGAGCCGGGCGCCGCCCACAGAGTCGTTGTAGACCACATCGCCACCGGTGTTCAGGCCATTGCTGGTGGCATACAGCAGGCTCTGGCTGGCGGCCTGCGGCGCCACGTTGCCACTGCCGTCCACATTGGCCAGGCTGAAGCCGCACACGTTGTCAGCCACTGAGAACCTGCCGTAGGCCGCCACATAGCCATAGGCCACATACACATCGGCCAGGCGGTAGTGCGAGGCGTGCAGCGCGTCCTGGTTGGCGTCGGTCCAGCCATAGGCGCGCATGTGCACCAGGGCGCTGTCGGCTTGCTGCGCGGTGGTGCTGCCCGTGACCAGCCCCTTGTCGGCCAGGCTCTGGCAGCGGTTCGCAGCCACGGTTTGCAACTCCACGCCTGCCACCTGGGTGGTGGCATTGCCCAGCGGCGCGGTGCCAAAACCCAGCCAGCCCGGGCGTATGCCGTTGGCCGCCTGGGCCAGGCCGGAGAGTGCCGCGCAGGGCTCGTACAGCATGCGGTAAGTGAAGTAGTCCACCAGCGGCTTGCCCGCGTTGCCGACGGCGCCGCCCGCAAAGTTCACCGTGACGCCTGCCATGCTGGCGGGCTGGGCATTGGGCTCGGAGACGGCCACGCCGTCGATCAGCCCCTCGCTGTCCTGCTCGGCGGCCTGCAGGGATTCGGCCCCGCCGTTGGAGATGGAAGAGGCAATGACGGTGGTGTTGGCCGGGGTGATGTTGCGCACCTTCAACGCGGTGAAGGGGCTCACCGTGGCGTATTCGGCGTTCAGGGCCCAGAAGGCAAAACGGATGCTGTCGAGCACATTTTTGCCCCAGTCTTTCTCCGGGTTCTGCTGCGAGTGCAGGTGCTTGTAGGCAATGCGGTTGGGCCACGCCGTGTTGAAGGCCGCCAGGGCCGCCGTGCCCAAGTCGGCGGCAAAGTGCGCCAGGCTGCCTGCGCTGCTGCGCACCACCAGGCGGCCGTCGATGAGGTTGACCCGGTCTGCTGCCAGGTCGTGGTAGCCCACGCCCTTGCCCGCGTCGGTATAGGCCACGGCGCAGCCGTGCTTCAGACCCCACTCGCCCGCGCTGCCAATGGCGCCGTACACGCCGCGCGAGCCCGAAGACGGGGCGGCCACGATGCAGGGCTGGCTCTTGTCAAAGCTGGCTGGTATCTGCACCAGCAGCACCACGTTTTTGCGGCCCGTGCCGTCATCCGCATAGGCCAGGTATTCTTTGCCTGCAATCTTGCCCTCGGAGCTGGTGATGCGGCCATCCACCGCGACGTTGGGGCCGTACAGCGTGCCGTAGCCGCCGGCTGCTGTGATGTCCAGAACGCCCCGGTAGTTGGTGTAGATGGCGCGCCGGCGCAGTTCGGCCACGGTGGGGTTGGCGGGGTCTGCAATGGCGGGCGCAGCTGCGGCCAAACCAGTTTTGCCCAGGCCTGCGGTGAGAAGGTCATCGCTGCTGCCGTCGTAGCTGGTGGGGCCCGCGCGCAGCGTAACGCCAGCGGGCAGCGGGTTCCAGTCGGTTGCGGCGGGGGGCGTGTTGCTGTTGCTGCCGCAGGCGGCCAGCGTTGCCGTGGCCACTGCCGCCACCAGCCATGTGTTGATTGCCTTTGCTGTGCCACTTGCCATGCTGCGCTCCTGGTAGGGCCGGGCGATGGGCCGACCTGGCAGCCACCATAGGGGACGGTGGGTTGCGGCGATTGCGCTTTCGCAAAGCGGCGCTTGGGGCTTGAAGTTGTGGGGCCGGTGCAGGGATCGCGTCTAATCGGCAGTCCTGTATTGCGGCCCACGCGGCCCTTTTTTGTCTATGACCCACGCCGTCTCCCGCCTGCGCACCGCCCGCCTGGCGCGCAGTGCCAAGCCCTTCATTGCCCGGGGTTCGCGCGCGCCGCGCTGCCCGGGCTGCCGCGTGATCTTCAGCCACTGCCTGTGCGCGCTGCGCCCGCGCGTGGCCACAGAGGCGGGCATGTGCCTGATCATGTGTGACATCGAGCCGCTCAAGCCCAGCAACACCGGCTGGCTGATTGCCGACGTGGTGGCCGACACCATGGCCTTTGGCTGGGCCCGCACCGCCGTGGACCCGCAGCTGCTGGCCCTGCTGGCCGACCCGCAGTGGCAGCCCTGCGTGGTCTTCCCCGGCGAATTTGCACCGCCCGGACGCGAAGTGGTGAGCAGCCTGCAGCCCATCACAGGCAAGCGCCCGCTGTTCATTTTGCTGGACGCCACCTGGAGCGAGGCCTGCAAGATGTTCCGCAAAAGCCCCTATTTGAACCACCTGCCGGTGCTGAGCTTTTTGCCCGAACAACTCTCACGCTACCGGCTGCGCCGCTCCAAGCGCGACGACCACTTGTGCACCTCGGAGGTGGGCGCGCTGTGCCTGGCGCTGGCCGGTGAACAGCACGCCGCCGACACGCTGGACGCCTACCTGGAGGTGTTCAGCGGCCACTACCTCAACGCCAAGCGCTCGGTGCCACCGGACTGGGAGGACGCGGCGCACCAGCGCCTGCGCGCGCTCTCCACTGTGGCTGCCAGCTAAAAAACAGGGTGGCGCCAGGCCCAGGCCAGGCCGTACAGGGCCAGCAGCAAGAGCACCAGATGCGCCCAGCTCCACAGCAGGTAGCGGCGCTGCAGCTGGGGCTGTGCCAGGTTGCTGATCAAAAACAGCTGGCCATTGGCCGGGCGGCTGACGATATGGGTTTCGGGCTGCATCTGCAGGTCGCGGCGCATGCGCAGCACCTCGGCCATGGCGTCCTGGCGCACACGGTCCCATTCGGCGGGACTCAGTACGCCATCGCGGTCGCTGTCGTAGCGGGCCAGCAGGCGCGGCATGTCACGCTTCCATTCGCCCAGCAGCTCGCTGAGCGCACCCCGGGTGTCAAAGGCCTCGGTGCCCGCGCCCAGTGTGCGGAAGTGCCCGACCACGCGCAGGCGGTCTTCGCGGATCAAGAGCCACTCGGTGTAGCGCCTGCCCTGGTCGGTCCAGCGGTCCTCGTGGCGGGTGAATATCTCGGCCGATTCGGGCTGCACCACGCATTCACCCGTGCGGTCCTGCAGCATGAAGGAGGTGCTGCTCTCGCCCTTGTCCAGGGTGCGCCATTCGTCATCGCGTTCCTCTTCAACCCGGTAGCGGTACCACAGGCAGGCGCGCGCACGCAGCGGGCTCATCAGCGGCGGCTGGCCAAAGGGCTGGCCACGTCCGGCCAGTTCCACCTGGCCCTGGGCGGCAGCGGCCACGGTGGAGGTGGGTGTGTTGCGCAGGGTGCGCAGCCGATACAGGGCTGAGAGCCAGGTGCACATGCTCACCAGCGCAATCAGGCCCAGGCAAGCAAGCCAGGCGTTGCGCGTGCGCATTTGCAGGGCCACCACCAGGAGCACGACCTGGGCGCCGGAGGTGACGAGGTCGGCATAGCTGCGCCGCAGCCACTCCTGCGCGGTGGGGATGAGCTCGTCGATGCCGATAGTGAAGAACTGCACTGGCGCCCTGCCCTGTGGCCGCGCCGGCCTAGCGCCCGAAGAGCTGTTTCATGTCCACATCGGCCGTCTCTTGTGCGCCGAACTCCAGCATGGGCTTGGGTCCAAAACGGAACAGCCCCGCCAGCACACTGCCAGGAAACAGTTCGATCTGGGTGTTGTTGATGTTCACGGCGTCGTTGTAGAACTCGCGCCGATCAGCAATGCCGTTTTCCAGCGCGCTGATGCGCTGCTGCAGCTGCATGAAGTTCTCGTTGGCCTTGAGCTCGGGGTAGGCCTCGGCCACCGCAAAGATGCGGCCCAGGCCGGCCCGCAATGCGCCTTCGGCCTGGCCCAGCGCCAGCATGTCGCCGCGCTGGCCAGCCGTCTGCACCAAGGCGCGCGCCTGGATCACGTTTTGCAGCGTGGTCTGCTCGAACTGCTGGTACTGCTTGCACACCTCCACCAGCTTGGGCAGCTCGTCGTGGCGCTGCTTTTGCAGCACCTCCATATTGGCCCAGGCTTTGGCCACCGCGTTTTTCACCGTCACCAGCTGGTTGTACAGCCCCACGCCATACACCAGGGCGACGGCCAGCAGGCCCAGAACAAGGTACTGCGACATGGAAATCCTTTATGTTGGCGGTTGGCAAACCGGTGCCTGGATGGTACTGCCAGGAGCACAGCACGGCGCGCGGTAAAATACACCTATGAGCAAGCCAGTTAGCAAGACGACCATGTTGGACGATGGTCTTCGTTACAAGTCCAAGGTGGGTGGGTCGCCCTTTGCAGCACCACCGTTTTCCGGCAATTCGACCATGTCGTGCTTTCTGTGCGGCAAGCACCGGCCCCGCTCCGAAATGGTCACGCGCAAGCTGATCGGCAAGTCGCAGGCGGTGTGTTCGCCCAAGTGCTAGGGGCCTCTGGCAGGCGCCTGGCTTGCGTTTCAGGCATTGCGCCTTAGCGCCTGCATCTCAAGGCTTGGGCCTGAGCGGCGCCAGCACCGGCATGGCGACAAAGTCGGGCAAGCTGGCCAGTTCGTCGCGGTGCAGCCGTGCCATTTTTGCCACCTGTTTTTCACCCTTGGCCGTGAGGTGCACCTCGACCTGCCGTGCATCGCTGGCACTGGCCACGCGCCGCACCAGGCCCAAGGCCTCACAACGGCTCACCAGTGCCACCACGCCGTGGTGCTTGGCCTGCAGGCGCTCGGCCAGCTCGGTGATGCTGGCCCACTGCCGTCCCGGAAAGCCCTTGGTCTGCAGCAGCAGCTGGTACTGCAGCGGCGTAATGCCCTGGGCATTGCAGGCGTCTTCGCTGAAGCGCAGGAAGCAGCGCAGCCGGTAGCGAAATTCTGCCAGCGCCTCGAAGTCGGCCTTGGCCAGGGCGGTGGTGTCAGGGGTCTTTGTGGTTGCCATGGGCGCGCCCAAATACCTGCATTGTGAGGGGCAAGCTAGCCCGGCAGCCCGTCGCCGCGCGCGCGGCTGAGGATGGGCCAATAGGCTACCGTGTACACGCCAAACCCGGCAGACCATAAGAGCGCCGAGAACAGCACCGCGCTGGCCAGGAACTGCGGCGCCAAGATCGGCACGGCCACGCGCAGCAGTGCGGCCAGACCAATGAGCGCATAGCAGACCCGCTCGGTGCGCCCGGCCCGCAGGGCACGCCCGGTGTGGCCGAGCGCGGTGCGCGTCACCATGCCCATCACCATGCAGCCGATGGCACCGGCGGTGAGCGCATGGGTGGCCGCGGACTGCGGCACCCAGCCCAGCTCGGCACAGGCCCGCAGCAGCAGGTGCACGGGGATCCAGGCATAGGCCATGTGCAGCACCCACACCAAGGGGTGGTGCAAGGTTTTCCAGGGCTGCCAGCGCAGCCAGCGCGCCAGATGGGCAGCGGCTGCAGCCAGGGCCAGCAGCGCCAGCGGCAGGCCACCCAGATGCAGTGGCCTTTCAACCATGTCAGCAAAGAGAAGCGCGAGCACCAGCCCGAGGGCCAGCTTTTCCAGTGGAGGCACACGCACGGCGCGGGCACCGGGCACGCCGTTGTTGGTGAACATGGGCACCACGCGCCCGGCCATTACGCACAGCACGAACAGCATCACATCCAGTGCCAGCCCGATTCCCGCCCAGCCCGGAACGTTTGCCACGCCGAGTGCGCTCAGGTGCACCACGCCTTCGGCCAGGCCCATGAGCAGCAGCAAGGCGACGAAGAAATAGTTGCGCCGGTTGCGCCCCTTGTAAAAGGCCACGCCCAGTGCAGCGGCCGCCGCCAGCGGAAACGCCACGTTGACCAGCATGGCCGCCCAGCCCCAGGGCGTGAGCACCAGCACGCGCCCTGCGACCCACAGGGCAGCCAGCGCCGCCAGCGGCACGCCGGTGGGTGTGGCCTGACCCGACCAATTGCGCCCGGCAGTAAACAAAAAGCCCACCAGCACCGCCAAGCCAAAACCAAACAGCATTTCGTGCGCATGCCATATCGGGCCCTGCAGAAAGGCGTGGCCCAGCAGGCCGGCGAACTGCAGCGCCCACAGCGCAATCGACAGGGCGGCAAAGGCGCTGGCCAGCAGGTAGAAGGGTCGAAAGCCCAGCGCCCACAGGGCAAAGGCAGGCGGCTGGCCCGGGCGGGGTGCTTCGCGGATGGAGATCAGGGTGGCCATGGTGGATGGGTGTTTTGCAATCGGAGGCCGCTAACGCGGTACGTAAAAGGTGGATTTTTCGTCGGTGTACACAGTGCGGCCATCGACCTCGGTCTGCACGTGGAAGTGGATGGGCAGCGTCTGGCCACGCAGGTCTTGCGCGGCTTCTGCGCCCAGGTGCAAACGCAGGATGAGCGAGCCAATGCCGGTGGCTTCCACGGAGATCTCAGGGTCGGTCACCACTTGCAACCCGGGCAGGCCCTGCACGCTGGCACTGAAGCGCTGCGGCTGTTCGCGCCCGTTCATCACCTGCAGGCGGTAGACGTTCTCGATGGCACCGCGCTCCACCTCGCGTGCCAGCGTGCTGCGGTCTTTCATCACATCCACCGAGAAGCCCTTGCGCATGGACAGGCTGCCCGCAAAAGCGGCGCCCACCAGGAGCAACAGCGCGCCATATATCCAGACCCGGGGGCGGCCCACGCGTTGCAGCATTTGCGGCCGCGTCAACTGTTGCGCCATGCCATGGCCTGATGAGTAGCGGATCAGGCCCTTGGGGTAGTCCATCTTTTCCATCACCTGGTCGCACACGTCGATGCAGGCGGCGCAGGCGATGCACTCGTTTTGCAAACCGTTGCGGATGTCGATGCCGGTGGGGCAGACTTGCACGCACAGGGTGCAGTCGATGCAGTCGCCGAGACCCAAGGCCTTGGGGTCGGCGCGGCGGGCGCGCCCGCCGCGGGCCTCGCCACGTGCCGCGTCATAGGCGATGACCAGCGAGTCCATGTCGATCAGTGCGCTTTGAAACCGGGCGTAGGGGCACATGGTCTTGCAGACCTGCTCGCGCATGAAGCCGGCATTGCCGTAGGTGGCGAAGGCGTAAAACAGAATCCAGAACCATTCCCAGGGTGACAGTGCCCACAGCCACAGCCCGGCGCTCAAGCCGCGGATGGGCGTGAAGTAGCCCACAAAACTCAGGCCGGTGAGCAGGGCAATGGCAATCCAGCCGCCCTGCTTGGCGGCCTTGCGCATGAGCTTGTTGACGCTCCAGGGCGCGGCATCCAGGCGCATGCGGGCCTGGCGGTCGCCCTCGGTATGGCGCTCCACCCACATGAAGATTTCGGTGTACACGGTTTGCGGGCAGGCATAGCCGCACCACATGCGCCCGGCGATGGCCGTCACAAAAAACAGCAGCAGGGCGGCCAGGATCAGCAGCGCGGCCAGGTAAATAAAGTCCTGCGGATGCAGCACCAGGCCGAGTACATAAAAGCGCCGCTCCGACAGGTCAAACAGCACGGCCTGGCGGCCGTTCCATTGCAGCCAGGGCGTGCCATAAAACACCGCTTGTGTGAGCCAGACCATGGCCCAGCGCCAGCGCGCAAACCAGCCCGCCACCGAGCGCGAATAGACCTTGGGCGTTTTTTCGTAGAGCGAGACCATGCCCGCTGCATCGACCGGCTGCAGCTCGATGGGGATGACTTTTTTAGCCGCCACAGGAACCGCAGCAAGGCGCGTGGCTGGTAGTGGGCGTGGTGGCAGGCTGGGGTGCTTCAAACTGCGTGAAGAGCAGGTTGTTTTCCAGGTGGATGTGTTGCACCAGATCGTCCTGCAACTGCGCAATGCCGGCATACAGCGCGCGCCAGGTATTGCAGGCACCCTGGGGCGCCGTAGCGTTGTGGCTCAGCTCGGCCAGACGCTCGAGCATGGCGCCGTGGTGGATGTGTTCCACACGCATCATGTGAAGGGGCTGGGTGACAAAGGGGTTGCCACCGGCCTTGAGCATGGGAAAGAGAATTGCCTCTTCCTTTTGCATGTGGCCCAACAGGTCTTCTTCCATGGCCTCCAGCAGCTCAGCCAGTCCGGCGGGCACCTGTGGATGCTCGCGGTGCACGGCCTCCACACGGCGTGCCATGCGGACCAGCTCGGGGAACTGCGCACGGTGCACGGCGTGGTAGCGCTCCAAGATGTGGTCTATGAGGGCGCTGGGATCACTGGGCGTTGCTGCCGGTTCGGTGCGCTGCAGTGCGCCCAGCTCGGCCAACAGCGCCGCCACATCCAGACCCTTGGCCTGTGCCGAGAGCGCCAGGCTGACCTGGCCGCCGCAACAAAAGTCCAGCTTGAAGCGGCGAAACACGGCGGTGGCGCCGGGCAGCTGCACCGCGATCTGGCCCAGGGTTTGGTCAGCGCCCAGCACAAAGGCCAAGGGCTGGGTGGTGGGCAGGCGTGCGTTCATGGGGTGTGATCCTTCAAAGGTTCATTTAAGATGAATGTATTGTAGGGGAATAAATTCATTTAAGATGAATCTTTGCATTGACCTGACTCAAACCCCATGCGCCTGACCCAGTGGACCGACTACACCCTGCGTGTGCTGATGTACTGCGCGGCCTGCCAGGCACGCGCGCAGCCGGTGACGATCACCGAGATTGCCGACAGCCACGGCATTTCGCGCAGCCACCTGACCAAGATCGTGCACCAGCTCGGCGCCCAGGGGCTGCTGGAGACCACACGCGGGCGCGGTGGCGGCATGCGCCTGAGCCAAGCGGCAGCATCCATCAACGTGGGTACGGTGGTGCGCCAGACCGAGACTGACTTCAACATGGTGGAGTGCTTCGAACCCGGCAGCAACCACTGCGCCCTGATCCAGAACTGCCGCCTGAAAGGCGTGCTGCACCAGGCCACGGCCAGCTACCTGGCAGTGCTCGATGGGGTGACGCTGGCGGATCTGGTGGCACCTGCCGCCAACCGGGTGCAGGCGCCGAAGTCACGCAAGGGGCTGGTGCCGGGTTTGCCGACTTAGGTGCTGGCACCCGGGGGATCATGGTGCGCCGGAGGCGGCGATGGGCTGGATTCGTGCTGGCGTCAATATCGGCAGCCGACCCATTGCCGACACACGCGGCATTCGGGTAGTCGGCAGGATTGCCGCGGTAGCAGACCTTGCGGGCGTGGCTGTTGTGGTCGCCGCTGCCACCGGGGTAGAGGGTTCCGCGAATGTCCTCCGCCCTGCGGGCTCCCCCTTTATTTCGCTCCACCCTCCACCCCGGCGTCAGCGTCTGCCTGCACGGTTGGCGCGCAATGAACTTATTGCCTTAGCGCTTCGACAATCCCTCTGGACGCAGGACGGCGTGGTGCTCTGTGGAGCGGCATAAAGGAGGAGCCCGCAGGGCGGGGGACAGCCGCGGAGCAGAGTGCCACGTCGGCCTGCGTCACACGTGTCTTTGACTTCAATGCAAAAGACCGCTTCCAGCCCTGAGTTGCCACAGAGTCAATCAAACCCTGTGGCCGCTCATGACCCAAACCTTCCGCCACCCACTCCCAACGCCTCGCCTCAAGCCGCCCCCTGCGCCTCCGACACTGCAATGCGTTTATAAAGCGCCGCCAGCATGTCCGACTGCGTCACCATGCCGACCACTTTGCGCTGGGCATCCACGACGGGGATGTGCGGCAGGCCGTTGTCGGTCATCTGCGCCACCAGCGTGGCGATGGGGGTTTCGGGGCAGGCGCTGAACACCCGGGACGTCATGATCTGCCCCACCACCTCGGCCTTGGCCGAGGTGGGGCCCGGTGTGCGCCGCAGCAGACCTTGCAGGCGCACGGCCATGCCTGCGGCCGAGGTCTCGTCCATCTGGCGCAGGAAGTCGGCCACGGTGGCGATGCCGATGAGGCGGTCATAGCCGTCCACCACCGGAAGCGACTTGATCTTGTGCAGGCGCAGTTGCTTCCAGGCCTCTTCAAGGGCGGTGTCGAAGTGTGCGGTGACCACGTCACGCGACATGATGTCGGCGCACACCAGGCCCACATGGCGGCCAAAGGCATGGTCCACCGCCAGGTTGTAGATAGCCACCAGCTCGTCCTCCTGCACGTCCACAAAGGTGTCCAGCGTGTGGATGGCGCTGGCCAGGTCGGCATGCACCAGGCCTATGCGGCGCAGGGGCGTGGCGTCTTGTGTGTGGTGGCGGTTGATGGGTGCGGCCTCTGCGGTGTAGGGGTAGGGGCGCTGCAAGACAAAGCGGCTCACCAGCATGGTGGAGAGCATGGCAATGCCCACGTTCAGGCCGACTTGCGCGGCCAGGTGCATCGTGGCGTCGCTGCTTTGCGGGCCGTCCATGGCCATCAGCAAGGCCATTCCCGCGCCGGGCGGATGGACGCACTGCAGGCGCACCATGACCCAGATGCTGGCGGCCACGGCCAGCGTGGCAGCCAGCTGCGGCTCTGCCACGCCCTGCGCGCACACCCAACCGACCAGGCAGGAAAGCAAGTAGCTGCCCAACACCGGCCAGGGCTGGGCCACCGGGCTGTGCGGCTGCACATACAGGATCACCAGCGTGGCGGCCAGCGGCGCCAGCATCCAGTGGCGATCGGGCGTGATGGCGTGCAGAAAGGCGGCGCACAGGCCCATGCCGGCAAGGGCACCCAAGCTGGCGCGCCAGCGCTCGGACAGCAACCAGTGGTAGATGCGGGACAAGAAGGACATGGAGAGAGTCCCGGACTTTTTTAATATCACGGCATGATACATGGCGGATGACCCCACGACGGCCACTGGGCCCCGGCACTGGGCTAGACTGCGGCGCATGGAATACCTTGCTCTCAAACACCTTCATCTGGGCGCCGTGGCGCTTTCTGCCACGGGCTTTGCCGTTCGCGGCCTGGCTTCGCTCACGGGTGCGGCCTGGGTGCGGTCGCGCCCCGCCAAAATCGTGCCGCATGTGGTGGATACCGTGCTGCTGCTCTCGGCCATCGCCCTGGCCACCACGCTGCAACTCAACCCGGCCAGCACGCCCTGGCTGCTGGCCAAGGTCATCGGCCTGGTGCTCTACATCGGCCTGGGTGTGGTGGCCATGCGCGCGAAACTGTCCCAGCCACTGCGCGCTAGCGCCTGGGTGGCGGCACTGCTGGTGCTGGGCTGGATGGCATCGGTGGCGGTGTCCAAGAACCCTGCGGGCTTTTTGCACGCGCTGTTCTGATCGCGGGCGGCACCTGGACAAAAGGCGGGGGGCACGTTCGCCATAACGCGCTATAACTGACGCACACCCTGCCTTTTTAAGGAGCCGCCATGTCCATTCCCCATGCACTTGCAGGCCAGCCTGTAGACGTCACCCCCTTCGGGCCCGGTTTGGCAGCGCAGCGCAGCGTGGCCCTGTTCAAGTCCGAGCAGCTCGAAGTCATACGCCTGGTGCTGGCCGCGGGCAAGGCCATGCCCACCCACAAGGTGGCAGGCGAAATCACCATCCAGTGCCTCGAAGGCCTGCTGGATGTGGAGGCCAATGGCCAGAGCACGCCGCTGGCCGCAGGCCAGCTGGTGTTTCTGCATGGCGAGGTGCCACACCGTGTGACGGCACGCGTGGCCGCCTCGGCCCTGGTCACCATGGTGCTGTGCCATTAACCCACTTTCAGGAAGACTCCATGCCCATGCCCATGCCCCTGGTGTTTACCTTTGTTGGCGCCGACCAACCCGGTCTGGTGGAGACCCTCTCGCACACAGTGGGCGAACACGGTGGCAACTGGCTGGAGAGCCGCATGAGCGAGCTGGCCGGCCAGTTTGCGGGCATTGTGAAAGTGGAGGTGGCGCACGAGAAAGCCCCGGCCCTGCGCGCAGCACTGCTGGCGCTGTCGGCACGCCAACTCTGGGTGCAGTTCGCGCCCGAGCCTGCGGCCCCCACCGGTGCAGCGGCCTTGGGGCACTGGCGCCAGCTGCGCCTGTCCATCGTGGGCAATGACCGGCCCGGCATCGTGCGCGAGGTCTCACATGCGCTGGCCCAGCGCCACCTCAGCGTGCGCGAGATGGACACCCGCATCACCAGCGCCCCCATGGGTGGCGAACCCTTGTTCGAGGCCGTGGCCCACATCCAGGTGCCCCAGGCCCTGGACCTGGCCGATCTGCGTGCGCAGCTGAACCTGATTGCCGATGCGCTGACGGTGGAAATAGACCTGGAAGAGTCGCAGCGCTAAGCAGCATGGGCATATTGGCAGGCTTGGCACGGCACTTGCCCATGGGTGCTTACAATTTCCAAATAACGAGACAACCCCCAAAGGGATGCCCAAGACCGCCATGAACCTGCGCTACACC
Organism: Comamonadaceae bacterium; assembly: GCA_947374485.1. Lineage (GTDB taxonomy): Bacteria > Pseudomonadota > Gammaproteobacteria > Burkholderiales > Burkholderiaceae_C > Allorhodoferax. The sequence continues at coordinate 12,926 of CANCCF010000003.1, forward strand.
CTACGCCTCCTGCTTTGCATCTGCCTGGCAGCGACCCATCTCTCCTCCCCCGCGGCAGACAGTGCTGTCACATTGCGTGTGGGAGTGCTCCAGTTTGGAACAGTGAACTGGGAGCTCGATGTGATGCAGGCACACCAGCTGGCACAAAAGCGCGGTATCAACCTGAAGGTGGTTCCGCTGGCCTCGGGCGACGCCTCCACCGTGGCCCTGCAGGGTGGTGCGGTGGACGTAATCGTCTCCGACTGGATCTGGGTCACACGCCAGCGCGCCGAGGGCCTGAACTATGCCTTTGCGCCCTACTCCAACGCCGTGGGTTCGGTCATGGTCAAAGCCGACAGCGCCCTGCGCAACGTGGCCGACCTCAAGGGCAAGTCCATCGGCATCAGCGGCGGCCCCTCCGACAAGGTCTGGCTGCTGCTGCGCGCCTATGCCAGCAAAAAATTCAACCTGGACCTGGCCACTGCGGCCAAGCCGGTGTATGCCGCTCCACCCCTGCTCAACGAGCTGGCACTCAGTGGCCAGGTGGACGCTGCCCTCAACGTCTGGCACTTTGATGCGCGCCTGCAGGCCAACGGCATGCGGCCCCTGATCGGTCTGCCCGAAATTCTGGCGGGCTTGGGCGTAGACAAGCCCATGCCGCTGATTGGCTGGGTCTTCCGCGAAGACTGGGCCAACCAGAACCGCGAGGTGCTGGAGCACTTTCTGGCGGCCTCGCAAGAGGCCAAGGGCCTGATGGCCAAAAGTGAGCCCGAGTGGGAACGCCTCAAGCCCCTGATGCGCGCCGAAGACAACGCCACCTTTGTGGCTCTCAAAGCCGGCTACCGCAACGGCATTGCCAGCTGTGACCATGCAGATGGCCAGGCCACCGTGGCCAGCGTCTTCAAGGTCCTGGCCGAGACCGGTGGCGAGAAGCTGGTGGGCAAATCCAGAAGCCTGTCGGAGGGCACCTTCTGGAACGGCTTCAAACTGCCTGCATGTCCGAAGAACTGATTTCACCCAACGCCAGCGCCACCGTGCTCGCAGCCGCTCCCTCTGCGGCCATGGGCCAGGAGCGCTGGGCCCGCCTGTGGCCCTTGCTGCTCCTGGCCTTGCTGTGGCAAGGGGTGGCCATGCAGGCCCACAGCCGGGTGCTGCCCACGCCGTTGGCGGTGTTTGCGGCACTGTGGGCGGCGCTGGCCAGCGGCGAGCTGCTGTTCCACCTGGGCCAGACCCTGCTGCGCGTGGCCATCAGTTTTTGCCTGGCCATGCTGCTGGGCGTGGCCCTGGGGATTCTGATGGGCCGCCACCGGCGCTGGGACCGGGCGCTGGACAGCCTGCTGATCCTGGGCCTCAACATCCCGGCCCTGGTCACCACCATCCTGTGCTACATCTGGTTTGGCCTGAGCGAGAGTGCCGCCATTCTGGCGGTGGTGGTCAACAAGATTCCCATGGTGGCCATCAACCTGCGCGAGGGCGCGCGCGCCATCGACCCCCACCTGATGGAGGTGGCCGAGGTCTACCGCCTGAGCAAATCCGAGCGCTTTTTCAAGGTCTATTTGCCGCAGCTCTACCCCTACCTCTTCAGCTCGGCGCGCAATGGGCTGGCGCTGATCTGGAAGATCGTGCTGGTGGTGGAGCTGCTGGGCCGCAGCGACGGCGTGGGCTTCCAGATTGGCAGCTTCTTCCACTTCTTTGACATCACCAGCATCCTGGCCTACAGCCTGGCCTTCTCAGCCGTGATCTTCCTGCTCGAAGCCCTGCTGCTGCGCCCGCTGGAGAGCCGCCTGAACCGCTGGCGCCTATGAATACCCTGTGCGTTCACATCAACGCCAAGCGCTACGCCAATGGCCACTGTGCCATCCGTGGGTTGTCCTTCAGTGCAAGACCTGGCGAGTTTGTGGCCATCGTCGGCCCCTCGGGCGCGGGCAAGACCACCTTGCTGAAAATCATCAGCGGGCTGGACACGGATTTTGAAGGCAGCGTGCAATTGGCCGACCAGTCGCGCATCGGCTTCATGTTCCAGGAGCCGCGCCTCATGCCCTGGCTGACCGTGGCGCAAAACCTGGCGCTGGTGGACAAGGGCGCCACGGGAGAGCGGCTGACGCAGGCCTTGGAACAAGTAGGCCTGAAAGACTGCGCACAGATGTTTCCCAAGCAATTGTCAGGTGGCATGCAGCGCCGCGTGGCGCTGCTGCGCGCCTTTTTGGTGGCGCCGCAGTTGCTGCTGATGGACGAGCCTTTTCAATCGCTCGATGCCCCCACGGCCGAGCAGTTGCGCGAACAACTATTGACCCTGTGGCAAGACCAGAAGCCCACGGTGCTGTTCGTTACCCACCACCTGAATGAGGCCCTGTCACTGGCGGACCGGGTGCTGTTTTTGTCACCCGGGCCATCGCACATTGCGCTCGACTTTGCCGTGGACCTGCCGCGCCCGCGCGGCCTCGATGCACCCGCGGTGCAGCGCCTGGGCCAGCAACTGCTGCAGGCGCATCCGGGCCTGCTCAGGGGCAGTCTGGGCTTGCAGGCTTAAAAAGTTGCCGCGGCCTTGTCACCTTCGGCCACTGCGCCCTGCAGCAAGCTGCGAGTCAACCGCAGGCTCGCATCAGAAGCCGACCTTCACACCCACCGTGAACTGGTCTGCATTGGGGCTGCTGCCAAAACCGGTGAGCTGGTAGCGCTCCCACTCACCGCGGATGGCCATGGTTTTGGAGAGCGCGTATTCGGCTCCCAAGCCGACCTTGAGGCCGTTGCCGCCGTCATCCCCCGTGGGCGTGTTGATGGCCATGTGGGCCACACCGGCGCGGCCCAGCAGCGACCACTGGTTGTTCAGCGGCAGGACACCCACCGCATCGACAAACGTGCCGTAGCTGTCCACCTGGCCACCCAGGCTGTTGAGGGCGCCCAGCTCGGCGATACCCGCCTCTACGGCGAAGTTGGGGTTGATCTGGTAGCCGCCAAAAACCTTGCCGCTCAGCGCCGAGCCGCTGGTGGCGTTGCCGTTGATCTGGTCCGGGTAACTTTGGCCACCCAGGGCGCCACCGCCGTAAAAGCCTTCGGCATGGGCCGTGGCTGTAGCCAGTGAGCCGACCACCAGCAAGGTGCCCAAAAACGGTTTGATGAAGGGTTGGATGGCTTTGCGTGCGAACATGGAAAAGTTCCTTTGAAATATGCACACCCACAGCGGGTGTGTGCAGTGATCTTCAAGGTCGCACTCCAAGCGCGCGTTTCGGCCAAGCGTCTGCTGTGTAAAAGTTGCAAGCAGGCCTATGCCCTCGTGCCTGGCGTGCTTGGCGTGCTTGGGCACAGATTCAGGAACGCCTGCTCCAGGCTCAGGCCGCCGGACTGTGCCATCAGTTGCGCCGGTGTGCCGTCAAACACGATCAGGCCCTGGTTGAGCACCAACACGCGGTCGGCGTTGACCACTTCGTCCACCAGGTGCGTGGCCCACAGCACGGCCACCTCACCGGCCTGTGTGAGTGCCTCCACCGAGCGCATCAGGTCCTGGCGCGAGGCCGGATCCAGGCCCACCGTGGCCTCGTCCATCAGCAGGAAACGCGGTGCGTGCAGCAGCGCGCGGATCAGCTCCACCTTGCGCCGGTTGCCGCCCGAGAGCGCGCGCACGGGCGTGCCCGCCTGCTCTTGCAGGCCGTGCTGCGCCAGCCCAGCCGCTATGCGCTGCAGTGCCGTCTTGCGTGGGATGCCGTGCAGGTCGGTATGGAACAGCAGGTTGGCGCGCACCGACAAGTCCAGGTCCAGCGAGGACTGCTGGAACACCACGCCCAGACCCGCCAGCGCCTTGGGTGCCTCGCGGCGGATGTCAAAGCCCAGCACCGAGAGGTCGCCCTCGTCGGGCACAAAGAGGCCACTGAGCAACTGCACCAGGGTGGACTTGCCCGCGCCATTGGGCCCCAGCAGGGCCACAAACTGGCCCGCATGCAGTTGCATGCTGACGGACTTGAGTGCGAGCTTGGGGCCGTAGGATTTCTTCAGTGCGCGGGCCACCAGCACAGGGGGCTGGTTAGGCATGGAGGCTTGGTTGTCAGAGGTATCAGCGGTGGTCATAGGCGTGGCAGTCTGGCCCTGTGCAGCACGAATTGTGCCGGGCAAAGTGTCACACCAAATACCGTGCCTGTGGCATATTTATTGCACCCGTGCAGACCACAACCCATAACAAGGAGACCCGCATGCACCACCTCTTCACACGCACCCTGCTGGCCAGCGCCGCCCTGCTGCTGGCTGCACACGGCGCGGCCCACGCCGATATTTTTGTCAGCAGCGAGAAGGACAACACCATCCTGCAACTCGATGCCGAGGGCAAGCCCATCCGCAGCATTGCCGTATGCCAGCGCCCGCGCCACATGGCCTGGGCCCATGACAAAAAGCAGATCATGACGGCCTGTGGCGACAGTGACCAGATTGGCGTCATCGATGTGCAAACAGGCAAACTGGTGGACAGCATCCCCACCGGCGAGAGCCCGGAGATTTTTGCCCTCTCGCCCGACTCCAAAACCGCCTACGTGTCCATTGAAGACGGCAGCCAGCTGGCCGCTTACGACATTGCCGCCAAGAAGCCGCTGTTCTCGGTGAAGACCGGGGCTGAGCCCGAAGGCGTGCTGGCCACAGCCGATGGCAAATTTGTCTTTGTCACCTCCGAGGTGGCCAACACGGTCTACAAGGTGGATGTGGCCACGCGCAAGATTGCGGGTCAGGTGAAGACCGGCATGCGGCCGCGCCGCTTCGCCATCAGTCCCGATGCCAGCGAGCTGTGGGCCACCAACGAGCTGGGCTCCAGTGTCAGCATCATCGACACCGCGGCCATGAAGATCAAACAAACCCTGAAGTTCGAAATCAAGGGCATGCGCGCCGCCGACATCACGCCGGTGGGCATGCTCATGAGCGCCGACGGCAAGACCGCCTGGGTGGCACTGGGCCGCGCCAACCACGTCGCCGAGGTGGATGTGGCCACCCGCACCGTGCGCGGCCTGGCGCTGGTGGGCAAGCGTGCCTGGGGCCTGGCCCTGAATGCGGACGGCTCGCGCCTGTATGTGGCCAATGGCTTGTCGGACGACATGACCATCATCGACACCGCCACGCGAAAGGCCCTCAAAACCGTACCCGTGGGGCGTGAGCCCCACAGCATCCTGATCAACTGAGGCCCGCAGGCCCCCTGCTCAGGGGGCGGCCAGTGTCAGGCCCTGGGCCTGAAAAATCTGCAGCAGTTCGCCACTGCTGCGCAGACGGTCCAGCGCACCGTCGAGCAAGCTTGCCAGCTCCTTGCTGTCGGCCTTCACCGCCAGCCCCAGTGGCCAACCGTTGGGCGGCACACCGGGCAGCACCAGTTTGGAGAAGGCCCAGTCTTTGCGGTCGAGCTTCATCTGGAACACCGCCGACTCGGCCTGCGCCAGCGAGACAAAGGCCGCATCAAGCTCGCCCTTGAGCACCGCAGTGGCCGCATCGGTGCCGCTCTTGAACAGCACCACATGGTCGCGCAACAGGCCGCCCTTGTAGCCCAGGATGGCGCTGGAGGCACCGGTGCCCTGCTCGGTGGCAACTTTGAGGTCCTGCAGGTCTTCGGGGTTGTAGACCTGTGCCAGTTTTTTGGGGTTGTGCAGCACCACCAGGTGCTCACGCGCATAGGGCGCAAAAATAAACGCCTGGCGGTTCTCGCCCATGAAGTATTTATCCACCGGCACATGCAGCATCACATCGGCCGGGCCATAGCCCAGGTAGTGCCCCTTCCAGACCATGTTGCGCAGGTCGTCGCCCATGTTTTCACCGGCATCAAAAGGCAGCAATGCGGGCTTGAGCCCCAGGGCGGTGGCCAGTGCCTCGCCCAGGCTGACATCGAGGCCACTCATGTGCGCCACGCTGCCATCGGACCAGGGCGCATTGTCCTTGTAGAGGGCAATCTTGAGCACGCCACTGGCGCGGATTTTGTCGAGGGCCGTGGGCTCCTGCGCGCGCACGGTGGCAGGCAGGCCCACGGCTGCGGGCAGGGCAGCCAGCAGGGCGGTTTTCAGCAGGCTGCGGCGCTGCAGCGTGCCTGCGGGGTGTGAAGAGTGGTTCATCAGGTGTCCTTGCGGGTTCAGGGTTCGCGGCGGGTTTCCAGATAGGTCTTGATGGACCACATGGCCTCTTGCGTCAGGATACCCTCAAAGGGTGGCATGTAGACACGGCCATCGCGGGCGCGGCCACGGCGCACGGTGGAGACAAAGTAGTCGTTGATCTCCTGGAAGCAGGCCTGCTTTTTGGTGTCATCCCCCAGGTCCATGCAATCGGAATCGAGCTTGCGCAGGTCGGGCGAGATGCCGCCGGAGATAGCTTCGAGGCCATGGCAGCGCGCGCAGTTCTGGTTGTAGGCCGACGAGCCGATGCGCAGCGCCTCGGTGTGCGCCTCACCCTTGCTGTAGGGGTTGCTGTCCAGCCATTTGTCACCGAGCTGCGGCAGGGTGCTGGTGTCCACGGAATGCGGCACCACGTCGCCGTGGGCCAGGGCAGACAGGCTGGCCAGCGACAGGCAGGCGGCCATGCCGGTCGCCAGAAGAATGCGGTAGGTGCGGAGTAAGGATGTCATGGTGAGATGGACGTGTGCCAGGAGTTGCGGATGCACCGTCATGCGCAACTATCGGGCCAGCTTATTGCGGCCCTTTCATCGGGGCTTGTGACAAATTGGCACACCTGCGCAAAAGACACTGGCCTGCATATTGCACCCGATTGAAGCTTGTCACAAAACGGAGCAAAATAAATGGCAGAGATATTCCATACAAAGAGTCGCTTCGGCCAAACCGATGATGCATATGCATTCGGTGATTTGGATTGGCCAGCAGCGAACGCCGGAGACAACATGAAACCAGATGACCGCGGAACACACAGCGGCACAAACAACGCCAGCAGCAGTGGCAGCAGTGGCACGACGTATGGGCCGCTGAACAGCCCTTCGCTCAACAGCCCTGAACACGAGACCCTGATAGGCACATCGCGCCAGCGTTCCCAGGCCTTTGGCCTGCGCGAAGTGGACGCACCTGATTTTTCAGTTGCCAGCCGCGGCGTGATCAACCACACGCTGGAGGAAAACCGCTTTCTCTTCCAGCACGCGGCCCCGGTGATGGAGACGCTTTACCAGCAAATCGCCAACACCCAGAGTATGGTGCTGCTCACCGCGCGCAGCGGCATGGTGCTGCACTCGCTGGGCGACGCCGACTTCCTCGAAAAAGCCTCCCGCGTGGCGCTGGCGCCAGGCGTGGACTGGTCGGAAAAAAGCAAGGGCACCAACGCCATTGGCACGGCCCTGGCCGAGGAGCACCCGGTAGTGGTCCACGGCTCGCAGCACTTCCTGGAGGCCAACCGCTTTTTGACCTGCTCCTGCACGCCCATCTTCGACCCGTATGGCAAGGTGATGGGTGCGCTGGACGTGACCGGCGACCACCGCAGCTACCACCAGCACACCATGGCGCTGGCGCGCATGTCGGCGCAGATGATCGAGAACCACATGTACGCCGCAGTGTTCCCGAAAGAGGTGATTGTGCGCTTCCATTCGCGCGCGGAATTTCTGGGCACGCTGATGGAGGGCATTGCGGTGTTCACCGCTGATGGCCGCTTTGTCACCGCCAACCGCAGCGCGCAGTTCCAGCTCACGCTCTCGGTCAACGCGCTGGGTGCCCACACCTTTTCCTCACTGTTTGGCATAGCCATGTCGCAATTCCACGACCGTGCGCGCGCGGCGGGCACGCGCCCGCTGCCGCTGTGCCTGCACAACGGCGTGACCGTGTGCTGTGTGAGCGACATGAAGTCGCGCATGCCCTTTGAGGTGGTGGACTTTGGCCAGTCGCCCATAAGTCCCGTAATGCCTGCGGCACCCGAGGCACCCTCTTCGGCTGCCGCTGCAAAAGCCAGCATGGCCAGCCGCGATGCGCAGCGCCGCGAATCGCTCTCCAGCCTGCGCTACCTCGACACCGGCGACGCGCAGGTGGCCGCCGTGATCCAGAAGCTGAGCAAGATCCGCGGCCGCGATATTCCGGTGATGATCCTGGGCGAAACCGGCACCGGCAAAGACCTGCTGGCGCAGGCCATCCACAACGACTCGCCGCGCGCGGCCAACCACTTTGTTTCGGTCAACTGTGCCTCCATTCCCGAGACACTGATCGAGTCCGAGCTCTTCGGTTACGAGGAAGGGGCGTTTACCGGCGCCAAGCGCAAGGGCTCGGTGGGCAAGGTGCTGTTTGCCAACGGCGGCACGCTGTTCCTGGACGAAATTGGCGACATGCCCAAGCACCTGCAGGCGCGCCTGCTGCGCGTCTTGCAAGAGCGCAAGGTCAGCCCGCTGGGTGCGGGCAAAGAGGTGGACGTGGATGTGGCGGTGATCTGCGCCACCAACAAAAACCTGAAAGAGATGATTGCGCGCGGCGAGTTCCGTGAAGACCTGTACTACCGCCTCAACGGCCTGGTGGTGCGCCTGCCCGCGCTGCGCGAACGGCAAGACCTGGAGGTGGTGACGCGCAAGATTCTGGCCAGCGTCTGCCACTCGGCCACACCGATTGGCATCTCGCCCGAGGTGATGGCGCTGTTCCACCAGTTCCCCTGGCCGGGCAACTTCCGCCAGCTCTACAACCTGCTGCGCACGGCGGTGGTGATGGCGGCCTGCAACGAAGACATCCAGATGCACCACCTGCCCGATGACTTTCTGGAAGAGGTGCAACTGACCGACCGCGTGCTGCCGCGTGCCTCGGTGAAGCAGATGGAAGTGATACGGCCCTGCGCCGAAGCACAGGCCGCACCACTGCCAGCCAAGCCCGCCCCGGCTGCGCCCGAACGCTTTGCCTCCACCAACCTCGAAAACGTGGCCCTGGAAGCCATGGCCCAGGCCCTGCGCAGCACCGGCGGCAATGTGTCGGTGGCGGCCAAGATGCTGGGCGTGTCGCGCAACACGATTTACCGCAAGAAGGCGCAGTTGCCGGCGGATGTGTGGGGGTGAGGTTTGGACGCTGTGGCGGGTAAAGACACGCGAGATACAAGCCGAGCCCAATAGGACAGGAATCGCGGCAATCCTGCCAGCTCCGACGGGCTTAAACTGCATTCAAAATGTCCGGGTAACGGTCAGTCCAGCTCTCACCTTAGCGCGTTTTGATAGGCCAGTTCATCCAGAGGATTGCCGGTCAAATTCGTTGTAGTTCGCCGTTGTCCGGTGCGCATGAATCCCGACGTTTCATAAAGACGACTGGCGGGGTCATTGCCATTGATGGACCACAACTCGACCATTGCGTAGCCTTGGCGTCGGGCATTCGATAACGCCACGGATACCAAGCCACGGCCAATGCCCCTCCTCCAATGCGCCGGGTGAACATTCAATGCCCAGAGTTCCACCACGGAGTCCGGTGCCTGATAGCGTGGTGGGCCCATGACCGAGAACCCGACACAAGCACCACTGATTTCAGCAACCGTCATGAGAAGAGGCTGTGGCTGCGAATCAAGGGCTGACTTCATCGCTTCCATGTTTGCGCTTGGACTCAGTGAATCCAGAAACGCAGCTGGCATGAAATTCCGGTATGCGTGCTTCCAGGCAGCGACCCGGATTTCTCCGATTGCCTGTGCGTCAAGTGAGATGGCTGGACGGATAAGCATGATGCGATCTTGCGGTCATGTAAACGATAGAAGCGGTATGCCAATTTAGGTCCTTTCGGCAATCCCATCGCAGCCGACCGTGGCGCTGGTGTCCCTCGGCGATGCCCGGCGGGCGGCGGCTGAACTCTTTACCTGCCGGGTGGGCGGCGAACTTCGCCATGGGCATGGCCTTGCCACACCCCTTTTTTTGGGACGCAACAGGCTGCCTGGGCGCTCGTGTTCATTTCTTCTTGTGCTGATTGGTCGCACCAGAACAATCCGCGCCGTCCCTCAAACCCGCCCCCCAAGAAACTTGCGAAATATCAATGCAGAAGGTTTGGTAGTTCCAGTTTGAGTGCGTTGCCCAGGCAGCGTGACTCCAGCCGGATTTCCCCCACCGATCCGCAACGCAAACAAGGGACGGCACAGGAATGAAACACATTCACACACCACGCACGCCACGGCATCCGACGCTGGCTGCACCCTGGGCGGCGAGCTTGCTTCTCAGCGCACTGGGCACTTTGGGGACACTGGGTGGCGCACTTCCTGCCCACGCCCAAAGTGCAGCCCCAGTCCTTCCCGTTCCACCCGATCCCAGCGCCGAACTGCGCCGTCAGGATGAGCGCACCCAGGTCCAACGCCAGCGTGCTGAGCCCGAAGTGGACGTGAAGTCCCCCGTACTGGCCCCTGACACCTCGCGCCTGCCCACGGGTGAGGCTCCCTGCTTCCCCATCCACCGCCTGCAGATCCGCACGCTGGATGTACAAGCCAACCCTTCCTCTCCCGCGCCGTCCAAGGCGCTGGGCACCGACTTTGCCTGGCTGGCCTCTACCCTGGGCGGCCCAGTCGGCGATGACGCTCCCATCGGCAAATGCCTGGGCGCCCAAGGCATTGCACAACTGCTCAAACGCGCCCAGGATGGCTTGCTGCAACAGGGCTTCGTCACCAGCCGGGCACTGGCGCAGGAACAAGACCTCAGCAGCGGCACCCTGGTCCTCACCATCATTCCCGGCCGCGTCAACGCCATCCGTTTCAAAGATGCAGGCGCACCGGGTGCGCGCCTCGCCAACACCCTTCCCATAACCCGTGGCGATCTATTGAACCTGTGCGATGTGGAGCAGGGCTTGGAAAACCTCAAACGGGTGCCCACCGCCGAGGTCGACATCCAGATTGAACCGGCGCAGGACAGCACAGCACCGGGCCAAAGCGACCTGGTGATCAGCTACCAGCAGCAGTCCCCGGTGCGCATCTCCTTCGCGCTGGACGACAGCGGCAGCAAAGGCACCGGTATTTACCAGGGCAGTGCCACGCTCTCCGTGGACAACCCGCTGGGCCTGAGTGACCTGTTCTACGTCACTGCCAGCCACGATCTGGGTGGCGGTGCGCCCGGTGCGCGTGGCACCCGGGGCCACACCATTCACTACAGCCTGCCGTTTGGTTATTGGTTGCTGGGCGCCACCTATTCCAGCAGCCGCTATTACCAAGAGATTGCGGGGCTGAACCAGGATTACATCTACAGCGGCACCAGCGAGAACACCGAACTCAGGCTCAGCCGCCTCGTATACCGCGACGCCGTGCGCAAGACCAGCCTCAGCCTCAAGGCCTGGCAGCGCAAGAGCCAGAACTTCATTGACGACACCGAGGTCGAAGTACAGCGCCGGGTGGTGGGTGGCTGGGAGCTGGGTGTCACCGACAAAGAGGCATTTGGCGCCGCCACGGCAGAACTCAGCCTGGCCTACAAGCGCGGCACCGGTGACTTCGACTCCATTGCCGCACCGGAAGAGGCCTTCAATGAAGGCACTTCCAGGTTCGGCCTGTGGACGCTGGATGCAAATGCCAGTGTTCCCTTCCAAGCCCTGAACCAGCGCCTGCGCTACAGCGCAGCCCTGCATGTGCAGGACAACAGCACGCCGCTCACCCCGCAGGACCGCCTGGCCATTGGCGGGCGCTATTCGGTGCGCGGCTTTGATGGCGAGTCCAGTCTGGCAGCCGAGCGCGGCTGGACCCTGCGCAACGATTTCAGTGTCGCGCTGGGCAGCTCCGGGCACGAGGCCTATGTGGGACTGGACGCCGGTGAGGTCAGTGGCCCCACCAGCGACAAGCTGCTGGGCACCACGCTCAGCGGCGGCGTGGTGGGCCTGCGCGGCAGCTTCAAGGTATCCACAAGCCAGTGGCAGTACGACCTGTTTGTGGGCGCACCGCTGTACCAGCCCGCGGGCTTTCGCACGGCAGAGACCGTGGCGGGCTTCAGCCTGAGCTTGAGTTTTTGAATTTTTCGTCAGTGATCTTTAACCGTGGCACAGCCACATCCAAACCAAAAGGGGAATGCACCATGACAACTACGAACACGATCCGCACCGGCTTGCTCGCCATTGCAACGGCAACACTGGCGGCTTGCGGTGGCGGAGGCAGCAGCAGCCCGGCAGCCACCACGACAGGCTTTGACAGCACCGAGTTCCAGGGCACCTGGAAGCGCAATGACGCAACGGCTTCGGGCGATCAGGCGCACTGCTTTAATTTCAGTGAATTTGGTGGTGCCTACGGTGGCCTCAACCGGCCTTCGGTCATCACCGCCACCACTATCACGGACACCGTGGAGGTGTACTCGGACACCACCTGCTCCACCTACCTTGGATTGTTGGAGAGGGACTACTCCGTCACATGGAGTGCCGGTGCGCTGCCGGGCAAGACCAATGTAGCCCGCATCGTTGTGATCTCAACCGGTTTCTCTATCCAACGCGATGGCGCCGCTGGTTTCTCATTGACCAGCGTGCCGCAGAGCGGCATCTCCTCCAAGGAACTCCTGGATGTCGCGGGCACTCTGCTTTTCATCGGAAGCCCTGGTGCTACCAAGGATGCTGACGGCTACCCAACGGCATTGCAGGCCAGCGCCTTGTACACGCGCTGAACTAGACAAAACCATCAGGAACAGCAAGGAGGACCTCCCATGAACAAGAACCAACACCGCATCGTCTTCAACGCCCGCCGGGGCATGCGCATGGCGGTTGCCGAAACCGCTGCATCGCAGGGCAAGTGTGCGAGCGGCGAAGGCGGTCCTGCGTCCATGGGAAGCGGTGCTGCCGATGCGGGTCGTGCCCTGTTTGCGCTCGCAGCGGGTGCCAGCCTGGTCTTGCTCAGTGGCTTGCTGGCTGCACCGGTGCATGGCCAAATCGTGGCCGACCCCATGGCACCGGGCAGGCAGCAAGCCACCGTTCTGCAGACTGCCAATGGCCTGCCGCAGGTCAACATCCAGACGCCCAGTGCGGCAGGTGTTTCGCGCAATACCTACCGCCAGTTTGATGTGGGCAGCAATGGCGTGATTCTGAACAACAGCCGCACCGATGTGAGCACGCAGCTGGGTGGCTATGTACAGGGCAATCCTTGGTTGGCCACGGGCAGCGCGCGGGTGATCCTGAACGAGGTGAATTCCTCCAGTGCCAGCCAGCTCAGGGGCTTCATCGAGGTGGCGGGCCAGAGGGCCGAAGTCATCATCGCCAACCCGGCGGGCATTGCGGTGAATGGTGGCGGTTTTCTGAATGCCAGCGCTGTGACCTTGACCACGGGCGCACCGGTTATGAACTCCGGCAGTCTGGACCGCTTCCAGGTGCGCGGCGGCACTGTCACTGTGGATGGTGCAGGCCTGGACACCAGCACGGCGGACTTCACCAACATCCTGGCCCGTGCCGTGCAGGTCAACGCGGGTATCTGGGCCAAAGACCTCAAGGTGGTCACGGGGGCCAATGACATCAGTGCGGCCAGTTCAGCTGCACCGGTTGTGACGACCACCACAACGGGCGCCGGTGCAGCGCCCGCCTTTGCACTGGATGTGTCGGCACTGGGTGGCATGTACGCGGGCAAGATCTGGCTGGTGGGCACCGAGGCTGGCCTGGGCGTGCGCAATGGCGGCGTCATTGGTGCGTCGGCTGGTGATGTGGTGCTCAACAACAACGGCTGGCTCTCCAGCAGCGGATCGATTTACGCCAGTGCCAACCTGTCGGCCAGCACCCAGGGTGACATCAGCAACAGTGGCAGCCTGTACGCAGCGGGTGATACCCATGTTCACTCCAACGCCGCCACTCGCAACACCGGTGTCATTGCGGCCCAGGGTAATACGCGCATCACGACGCAAAGCCTGGACAGCAGTCACACGTCCGTATTGGCCGCTGGTCTGCAAGCCGACGGCAGCCTGAGCCCGACAGCGGCCAGCAGCCTGGAAGTCACCACCTCTGCTGCGACGGCTGCCCTTGGACAAAACGTGGCCAGCCAGAATCTGGCCATCAATGCCGCCAGCGTGGACCTGATGCAAAGCACCACGCGCGCGGCCAACATCGCCATCACAGCAGCCAATGGCGACATCAGCACGCGGGGCGCTGCGCTCACCGCACCCGGCACGGTGTCCATGCAGGCCCGGGCCGGTACGCTGGACAACAGCCAGGGCGTGATCAGCGCCGGCGCCGCACTGGCCCTGCAGGCGCGTCAGATCAGCAACGCCGCCGGCAGTGAAATCAGTGGTCAGTCGGTCACTCTGCAGGCCAGTGACACGATAGACAACCGCGGCCTGATCGACAGCGTCAGCACGGAGGGCAGCAGCACCACCCGCATTGATGCGGCTACGCTCAACAACACGGGCACTGGCCGCATCTATGGCGACACGGTCGCCCTCGGGGTGGGCACCCTCAACAATACGGCAGAGACCCTGGCCGGCCAAACCCAGGCCGGCACCATTGCTGCCAGAGGCCGCATGGCCATTGGCGCGGGCACCGTCAACAACACGGGTGGCGCACAGATCCTGAGTCTGGGCGACCTGGCCATCGGCGGCGCACTCGACGCCCAGGCCAATGCCACTGGCAGTGCAGCGCTGATCTCCAACGAAGCCTCCACCATTGAAGCCGCCGGCAATATGCAACTGACGGCGGCCAGGCTGCAGAACATCCGGCCCAATGTACAGATCACGCAAGTGGTCACCACCGATGAAACCGTGCAGCTCGGCAGGCCCAGCTACTGGGGTGGTGTCACCTTTGGTACCCACTACCAGAACATCTACTACAACGGCTATGACAACTACTACCTGAGCCCCAGCGCCATCCTGCGCCAGTTGCCCGATGTGTACAGCGCAGACGGCTTTCTGTACCACCGGGTGGAGGTAGCGCTTTCGGCCAGCGACTCAGTGTTCGTCCAATCCTGGTCCGCCACGGATGACTACCAAAGCTATGCCTATGATCGCAAGGCGGTGGCCACCGGCACCAAAATCCTGTACTACACATCCCGGGACGACAGCGCCAAGAACCCGGACTTCTATCCGGAAACCATACCGGCCAATGGCGGCGGCGCAGTGGTCCATGTGGCCTCAGCTGACCCCACCCACTTTGGCCAATGCCAAAGCAACTGCATCCACATCGTCACGCCGCAGGACTACAACAACCTCAACCAGTTCATGTCCTACGACAACACAGTGGGCAGCTACATCCAATACGGTGAGCGGGCGGGCGACTGGGAGGGACGGCGGGTGGCACACCACGTCACCACCACCGACACCCTCAACGCCAATGCGGGCGCGGCAAGCGTCATCCGCTCCGGCGGAGCCATGGTGATTGAGGCCAGCACGCGGCTGGACAACCAATATTCCGCCATCACCGCAGGTGGCGCCCTGCAGATCAACGGCCAAAGCCATCTGACGGACACCGCAGCGGTGGCTGCCAGCGTGCCCGCCGTCAACAACGTGGGGCAGTTGCTCTACAACACCGACACCTTCACCAACACCAGCTACGCGCGCACCGGCTATAGCAAGGGCAGTTGGAGCCGTCCCACGGTCAGCCAGTTGGTAGGAGACGTCAGGGGCACCATCGCCGGCGACCAGAGCGTGAGCATCCAGGGCAATGTCAGCAACCTCAACAGCGGCATAACGCCGGGCAATCTGGCCACTTCGGGGCAGGGCGGCAGCGCTACGACCGGCCTGAGCTTGCCCAACAGCAGCTTGTACAAGACCAAT
Source organism: Comamonadaceae bacterium (assembly GCA_947374485.1). Taxonomy (GTDB): domain Bacteria; phylum Pseudomonadota; class Gammaproteobacteria; order Burkholderiales; family Burkholderiaceae_C; genus Allorhodoferax. The sequence continues at coordinate 28,491 of CANCCF010000003.1, forward strand.
ACTGGCCCCGGCAGCCACTATCTGGTGGAAACCGACCCACGCTTTACCAACTACAAGTCCTGGCTAGGTTCGGACTACATCAGCACCAAAGTCAGCCTGGACCCCACTGTTACGCAAAAGCGCCTGGGTGACGGCTTCTACGAACAGCAACTGGTGCGTGAGCAGGTGGCCGCGCTCACCGGCAAGCGCTTTCTGGGAAACTACCAAAGTGACGACCAGCAATACCAGGCGCTGATGGACGCCGGCATTGCCTATGCCCAGCAGTTCAATCTGCGCGAGGGCGTCGCGCTGAGCGCAGAGCAAATGGCGCTACTCACCAGCCCCATGGTTTGGCTGGTCGAAGAGAGTCTGCAAATGCCAGACGGCAGCACGCAAAAAGTGCTCACCCCAAAGGTATACGCCAGCAAGAACGTGAGCCTGCAGGCCAGTGGTGCCTTGATCATGGGCGACAGCGTGGCCATCAACCAGCGTGGCAACGCCACCACGGAGGTGCTGAACCAGGGCGCGATTCAGGCCAACAAGCGGCTGGACATCAACGCCCTGAACATCGAGAACCAGGGCGGTACTCTGCGCGGCCAGGATCTGGGCCTTCAAGCGGCACAGGACGTGGTGAACACGGGCGGCAAGGTGCAGGCGCAAAGCAGCCTGAACGTGATCGCCGGGCGCGACATCGTGGCCCAGACCACCACGGCCAGCGCGCAAAGCGGCGGCCTGGCCATTCAGGACCTGCGCCAGACCACGGTGCAGCAGGTCGCCAGCTTTGAAGCAGGCGGCAGCGGCGCCAACAGCAACCTGAACCTGCAGGCCGGGCGTGACCTCAGCCTCAACGCCGCCCAAGTCAGCAACGCCGGCACGGGTACCACCCGCATCAGCGCCGATCGGGACGTCAAGCTGGGCAGCGTGACCACCTCCAGCAGCCTGGACTCGGTGCGGGATGGACAGAACTACACCCGCACCAGCCAGAGCAGTGAAGTGGGAACCAGCATCCAGGGTGCCGGCAATGTGAGCATCCATGCCGGGCGCGACCTCACCGCCCGGGCCGTCGAAGTGCACGCCGGCCAGGACACCACCCTGACCGCAGGCAACAACATCCGCCTGCAAGCCGGCCAGAGCATCCTTACGCTGGACAGCCAGCGCCACTCCAGCGAGTCCGATGGCATCAGCAGCAAGACCAGCGACACCCAGACCCAGGCCAGCAGTGCTGCGGCGCAGGCCAGCCGCATCAGCGGGCGAAACGTCAGCGTGCAGGCTGACAACGACCTGCTCAGCGTGGGCACAGCGTTCAAGGCCCAGGAAAGCATGGATGTGGGGGGCGCCAACCACACCCTGCTGTACGCCACCCAGGACAAATCGCAAAGCACCACCACCACCCACAGCAGCAGCGGCGTGGCCGGCATTGGCCTGGAGGACAAGACCACGACAGACAGCATGCTGCAAAGCACTTCGATGGGCACCCAGCTCATCGCAACGCAGCGGGTACAGATTGGCGTCGCAGAGCAGGCGGACCTGCAAGGCGCGCAGGTTGAGGGCCAGACCATCGCCTTCGTCCAAACCAGCCCCCACGGTGCGGGCGAACTGATCCTGGGCGGCAGCACCAACGCCACCCAGACCAGCCACACCGAGAAGAATGAAACCGCCGGTGTCTGGCAAGAGCAAAAGGGCAACGGCGCCACAGTCCAGACCCTGAACCAGACCAGTCTGAAGGGCAACGTGACGTTTGATGCCGGCCTCAAAATCAGCGCCCAGATTCCCGACAGCAAAGGTGGTCAGCAGCTCAAGACCCAGTTGCAGGCCCTGGCCCAACAAGGCAACGGGCTGGACTACCTGAACCAGCTGGCCATCAACCCCAATGTGCAGTGGGACAAGGTGGCCCTGGCCAATGAACACTGGAGCTACGACCAGGCGGGGCTGACGCCGGCGGGCGCGGCCTTGCTGAGCATTGCGGTGGCGGCCTATACCGGAGGCATGGGTGTGCAGGCCTTGGGTGGCACAGGCAGCACGTTGGGTGGCGCGGCACTGACCACGACCACTGCCACAGGGGCAATTACGACGACGGCGCTGGGCACGGCCGTCAATGCGGGCTTTGCCAGCCTGGCCTCCCAAGCGGCGGTGGCCATGGTCAACAACGGCGGCGATATCGGCAAGACCTTGAACCAACTGGGCAGCGAGCAAAGTGTCAAGGGGCTCTTGACCACCATGGTGACGGCGGGGGGGCTGGATGCTTTGGGCAGTTCCGCCATGTTCAACGGCCAGAGTGGTGCCGCAGCGGCAGGGCCGAACAGCCTGTCGGCTGCGCAAACTGCAGGAACGTTTGGCGACAAGCTGCTCAAGAACGTCACCAACAACGTGGCCGGGGCAGCTATCGACAGTGCCATCAATGGCAAGCCGTTCGATGAGAAGTCGCTCGCCACTGCGTTGACCAGCGCGCTGATTACTTCTGGCATTGCGTACGGTGCAAATGAAATAGGCGCGGCCAAGCTGGACAACTTCATCAGCAATGTGGCGCATGCCGCATTGGGCTGTGTTGGTGGAGCCGCCATCGCTGGCAAAAGCGGTGGTTGCAGCGCAGGTGCTGCAGGCGCAGTGGTTGGAGAACTGTCCGCCAACTATGCACTGAACAGCGGCATGAGTGACACCCAGGCTGCGGCACTGGCTCAAATTCTCTCCGCTACAGCGGGACTCTTGGCAGGGGGCGGAGGCGACAATGTAGCAGCCGTCAACGTAGCGCATACAACGGGAGCCAATGCGGCCGACAACAATCGCATGTTGCATAAGACTGAAGCGCAGAAGGCGGCGCAACTGGCCACCCAGAGTGGCGGCAAGCACACGCGAGCACAAATTGAAGATGCCATGCGCAACAGCGGGAATGCACAATTCAACGAAGATATCAACTCCAACACCCAAATCCCCAATACGGATACAAGAAAGCCCATGGACCCCGGCGCTCAGTTCCAACTGGGCGGTGATGGCAAGACCTTGGTGCAAGTGCAACCCAATGGTGGAAAGGTTGATCCAGCGTTGGCTGCCTACATCTTTGCCAACACGGGCGGGGCTAATTCGCCCTATTCGTGGATGGATGTGCAGACGGGGAAGGTGACGCCGCTTGCAGCGAGTACCGCTAGCAATACCTTGGGGCCAGGATGGAATTACATGGGCAGCAACTCCGCAGGTGTTGCATCCGGTGTGAGCACCGATAACCGCGCACAATCAGAAATTGACGCTTCGCTCAAACGGACTACCACTGGAATCGCTACTGCTCCGCTATGGGTGCCCGTGGTTGGTGCGGCGGCTTTTTACGGGACATCCGCCCTGACAGGTATGGGCATTGCGGCGCAATCGGTTCCAATATCAGGTGGACTTGCTGGGCTTGAGGTGGGGAAAATAGCTACAACGGCGACCGTTGGCGCTGGATTTGGATCCGCAATAAACTATCTTATTGATCCTAATTCATCGCCTGCTAGCCTACTGATAAGCGGGGTATCAGGGGCGATTGGTGGTTCGATAAAATTAAGTGCCAACGCCGCAGCCGGATTGGCAAATCAATGGATACCTACGAATGCTGCAAACTTTACAACCCAAGTTCTTGGGACGAGTATAGGGAAAATTATAAATATCTCTACTTCAGATGCTGTCAAAAGAGAAAATTTTCAGTCATGGTGGACCTCTCCAATTTCTTCTTGTGGAATGCCGCCACGCAAACCTTGCTAAGGAAAATTCATGAAAATTGAAACGGATCATTCCGGAGTCCCATACAACTTCGATGTCATTCCGAACTGGATTCTTCCGGAAATGTATGACAAAAAAAAAGCCATGCCATTTCGTGGACTCTGGTTTGTATTGTTGTATGCACTTTCTACTACTATTTTTGGTGGCCTATTGTTTATTCCGCTTGCTCTTTTTTCTGGGAAATGGGCTGTGCCGCTGGTCTTGTGGTCGATTTTTGGATTTGGTGGGGGCGCGCTCATAGGGTTTGCTAAATGGTGGGATTTTTCCCGCAAATACTAAAACATTTTCCGTTTAGAGAACGAAGAAGACAGTCTGCCATTTCATCAGTTGGCATTGCACAGGCCTTCCCCTCGCCCTTGACCTCAACTGACAATGTAGTAGCGGTCAACATAGCGCATACAACGGGAGCCAATGCGGCCGACAACAATCGCATGTTGCATAAGACTGAAGCGCAGAAGGCGGCGCAACTGGCCACCCAGAGTGGAGGCAAGTACACGCGAGCACAAGTCCACTGAATACGGCAACTATTGGCACGCCAACGCGACCGGACTCATTCCAAGACACTGTGTCTAAGAGTACGGCTGAGGCGATTGTGTTGGAAGTGGGAAATCAGGCTGTTGGAGCCGTGGTTGGGGCTGCTGTTTCCGGCGGGAAAGCGGTTCTGGGTATTGGCAGCAAAACATCGGCGTCTGAGTTTGTGGCGCCACTGGGCAACGCAACCAGCCCTTCGGCGGACGGTGTGATTGGCACGCTAGGGGTAAATCGAAATCCACTTGACTTTCCTGACGGTGTAATGATGGTCAATGCCTTGCAGAGCAAGGGACTGTCCATGGATGAGGCCATTCGCGAAGCCCGTAGCTTTATCAACTCCGGGGCAACCATGCCGGTTGCAACGCCTCTGGACGTGACCGACAAGCTCGTTAAGGTGGTGCCATCAGGCGGTGCGCCCAGTACTACCACGGGTTACTGGATGAAGGAGAGCCAGCTTGAAGCGCTCAAGGCTGATCCAGCAAGTCTGGCAAACAAACTTGGCTTGCCACCGGGCATGCAGGTCAACAGCTTTGATGTGTTCCAAATCACCCCGAAGCAGGGAGCCGTGGTTTATGAGAGCAAAATTGCACCTACAACGGTCAACGGCATCCCCAACACCACGGGCGGTGCTACGCAGAACATAGTGGTTGATCGTTCGCAGTTCACCTTGCCAATCAAGACGGGCACCATCGTGATCAAAAAATAGGGAGGCATTATGCGCAAACTGGTGCAGTTGGATGATGATGGCTGGTGTGTAGAGATTGACCCGATCAAACTCCGTCGTGTTGCGTCGGAATTTAAGGCATGGCTTTTGACCGTTGATCCCTCCCGAGATCAGTTTGGCTTTTTAAAGCAAGATCTTCCCTTAGTTGAAGCGGCTTTGAATGGATCGATGATGCTGCCTTACAAAGGGTATGAGCCACACACGCGCGAGTTGGGAGAAGGGTGGCTGCCACGCGAGTACACCCGAATCTCAGCGCCGTTTTACAACACGATTCGAGGGGCACACCGAAGTATCGAAACGGTACAAAAAGACGGAAAGCGCTATGCGTGGGCGGAGTTTGAGGATGTGCATGACGCATAGGGCTCCATCGAAGCATGGCCAACAAACTCGGCTTGCCACCGGGCATGCATGTCAGCAGCTTTGATGTGTACCAAATCGCGCCCAAGCAAGGTGCGGTGGTATATGAAAGCACGATTGCGCCAACCACCGTCGATGGCATTGCAAACAGCCTCGGCGGGGCCAAGTGTTGCCGCCGACCGAAAATTAGCAGTCGGGGGTGCTGGATGCCTTGGGTAACTCCGCCATGTTCAACGGCCAGATTGGTGCTGCAGCGGCAGGGCCGAACAGCCTATCGACTGCGCAAACCGCAGCAACGTTTGGCGACAAGTTGCTCAAGAACGTCACCAACAACGTGGCAGGCGCAGCCATCGACAGCGCCATTAACGGCAAGCCCTTGGATGAAAAATCGCTCTCCACGGCGTTGACCAGCGCGCTGATCACCACAGGATTGGCATCCGGCGCTAATGCGATAGGGGATGCGCGGGTGGACGGCAACCCCAGCACGGGCAATGCAAACACCTTGAACGACTTCACTTCCAAGATTGCCCACGCGGTGCTGGGTTGTGCTGGTGGCGCGGCCACAGGGGGCGGCTGCACAGCGGGTGCGGTGGGTGCTGTGATTGGCGAGATGACGGCGGAATACGCCAAGGACGCCAAGCTCAGCGACAGCCAGGCCGTGGCCTTGGCCAAGACGCTCGCGGCGTCCATTGGTGTGCTGGTGGGCGGTGGTGGGGACAACGTGGGGGCGGTGAATACGGCGGCGACTGCCGGGGCGAATGCGGCGGAGAACAACTATTTGAAGCATGCGGATCGCTTGGCACTTAACAAGTCACAAAGCGCCACCACCCGCACCCAAACCACCAGCAGCAGCGCCAGCGCCCAGGTGAACCAGCTAACTGGCCAATCGGTGAGCGTGATTGCCGACCAAAACCTGGTTAGCGTGGGCACCACGTTCAATGGCTCGGACACGCTTCACCCTCCACCCCGGCGTCAGCGTCTGCCTGCATAGTTGGCGCGCAATGACTGAAGGGCATTGGCATACCAACAATCGTTGCAGACGCAGGACGGCGTGGCGCTCAGCGCCGGTAGGTCAAGGAGGAGCCCGCAGGGCGGGGGACACGGACGGCGCTGTGTGCCACGTCGGCATGCGTCCCGCGTGTCTTTGACTTCAATGCACAAGAACGCAAACAACCCAGAACCGTCTGCAAGCGCAGCGCTGCGCACTTCATTTTTTGACCGTCATCACCCAGGTGGCCAGGGTCTTGAGGTCGTCGCCACTCAGCGAAGGGTGCGCGGGCATGGGGATGCGGCCCCACTTGCCTTTGGAGCCGTACTGGATCGATTGAACCAGAGACGCCACCGCGTCGCTGTCGGCCTTGTATTTTTCGGCCACGCTGGAGTAGGCGGGGCCGACAATTTTTTCCGTGAGCGCGTGGCAGCTCAGGCAACCGCTGGCCTGGGCCAGTTCCTTTGCCGAGGCTTGTTCAGCGGCAGTCATGTCGGCGGCCTGCGCCAGACCGGACAGCAGCATGAGGGAAATAAGGAGTGATCGCATAGTGGTGTGAAACATAAAAAAAGGGGGTGGCCGAACGCGCCGGTCCCCACCCCCTCAGGTCAACGATAAGACTGCTTCAGATCAGGACTTGGGCAGCTTGAAAGTCCACACCGAGCCACCTTGTTCCAGGAAGTTGACCTTCTTGGCCACTTCACCACCCCACAGCGGCACCGCACCACCCCAGCCGGAAACCACCGAGATGTACTGCTCGCCGTCTTGCGTCCAGGTGATGGGAGGAGCCACCACGCCGGAGCCGGTCTGGAACTGCCACAGCACCTTGCCGGTCTTGGCATCAGCGGCCTTCAGGTAGCCTTCAGGCGTGCCCCAGAACACCAGGTCGCCGCCGGTAGCCAGCACACCACCCCACAGAGGCGCGTTGTTCTTGACTTCCCAGGCCATCTTGCCGGTCTTGGGGTCATAGGCACGCAGGGAGCCGATGTGGTCTTCAAACAGCGGACGGATGGTGAAACCCGCACCCAGGTAAGCGCCGCCCTTTTTGTAGCTGATGGGCTCGTTCCAGATGTCCATGCCCCATTCGTTGGTGGGCACAAAGAACATCCGGCTCTTGGGGCTGTAGGCCATGGGCATCTGGTTCTTGCCGCCCAGGAAGCCAGGGGCTGCGAACACGGAAGCGCCCTTCTTGCCGTCGGCCGACAAAGTCGGATCGCCAGGACGGTTTTCAGGCACGAAGTTCGGGCGGCCGGTAGCAATGTCGATGCTCTTGGCCCAGGTGTTGCCATTCACAAACGGGAAGGCGTTTTGCAGCTTGCCGTTGGTGGCGTCGATCACGTAGAAGAAGCCATTGCGGTCTGCCTTGCCGCCCATGCGCTTGCCGTCCATGTCGAAGGTGACGAACTCGTTGACGCCGTCAAAGTCCCATGCGTCATTGGGTGTGGTCTGGTAGTGCCAGACGATCTTGCCGGTCTTGACGTCGATAGCCAGGGTCGAAGCCGAGTACAGGTTGTCACCCTTGCGCACGTGGCTGTTCCAGGGGCCGGGGTTGCCGGTACCAAAGTAGGCCAGGCCGGTCTTGGCGTCATAGGTGCCGCCCAGCCAGGTAGCTGCGCCACCGGTCTTCCAGGTTTCACCTGGCCAGGTGGCGTTGGTGGTACCGGAGATGCCGTTTTCCTTGCCGTTCAGGTAGCCCATATGGCCTTCCACGGTGGGACGGCTCCAGACCAGCTTGCCGGTCTTGGGGTCACGCGCTTCCACACGTCCGACCACGCCGAACTCGCCACCGGACACGCCAGTAAGCAACAGGCCTTCGGCAATCAGGGGAGCGGCAGTCTGGCTGTAGCCGGCTGCGTAGTCGTCAATCTTTTCTTTCCAGACCACCTTGCCGGTGTTCTGGTCCAGGGCCACCAGCTGGGCGTCCAGGGTGCCGAAGATCACCAGGTTGTCGTACAGGGCAGCACCGCGGTTGACAACGTCGCAGCAGGGCATGATGCCTTCGGGCAGACGGTGCTCATACTTCCACAGCTTCTGGCCGGTCTTCACGTCCACTGCGAAGATGCGCGAGTAGGAGGCGGTGACAAACATCTTGCCGTTGTAGACCAGGGGTTGCGACTCCTGGCCGCGCTGCTTTTCGCCACCGAAAGACATGGACCAGATAGGCACCAGGTTCTTCACGGTCTTGGTGTTGACGGCGTCCAATGAGGAGTAGCGCTGGCCTTGCGTGCCCATACCCCAGCTCAGCACCGAGCTGTTGTCGGCGGCGTCGTTGGCGATCATGGCGTCTGTCACCTGTGCCGACACCTGGGCGGCGGCGGCCACCATCAGTAGGGCGAATAGTTTCTGTTTCACGTGTGTGTCTCCTGGCTATTTGTTTGCGGTATCCACCCCTGAAATGGGAGGTGGCTGCGGACTGCCTTGCCCTGCACAAGGCCTGTGTCCGTACCTGCATTTGCGCAACATCTGTGCCAGTCGTTTGTCACACTTTTTGGCGGCAAAAGTGTGCCGCCTGGCCTATGGCCTGGCGTGCATACGTCACAGGCTGTGACAGCACTGTCCCAAATTGCATCACTGCAAGGGCAAACCCGCAGAGGCCTGCCAACGGCCTTGCTTGTCCACCACCAAAGCCTCCACGCCCCAGGCCCGGGCCAATGGCAAGGCTTGCACATACCCGGCCATGAAGATGACTTTGGTGAGGGCATCGGCCTGCACCGCCGTGTCGGCCATGACACTGACAGACGACAAGGCTGTGGGCGAATAGCCGGTGTGCGGATTGAAGATGTGGTGGTTGACAAAATCGGCGCTGAAGCAGCACTGGTCATCCGCTGAAGTAGCAAGGCAGCGGCCCTGCATCGCCACACTGGCCAGCAGCGCGTGCGCGCCGCGCGGGCTTGCCACTCCCAGGGTCCAGTCGCCTGCATGTGGGGGTGTACCGAGTGCGGCGTACTCGCCCGCATCGACCAGGGCGTGCTGTATGCCCATGGATTGCAGCCGCGTGCGCAGCTTGTCGGCGGCATAGCCTTGGGCAATGCCGTTGAGGGTGATGGCCATGCCGGGCTGTTTGAATCGCACCGTGTCGCCTGCGATGTGCAGGCCGCGCCAGCCCACTTGTCGGCGCGCGCTGGCGACCTCCGTGGCCGTGGGCAGGCGGCCCTGCAGGCGCGCGGCCTCAAAGGCCAGCCACAGCGGCTGCACCGTCACATCAAAGGCGCCCTGGCTGCGCTCGGCCACCTGCTGCGCCGTCTGCAACACGGCCAACAAATCGGCCGGTGCATGCTTCAGGATGCCGCTGCGGTTGAGTTCGCACAGTGCGCTGTCCGGGCGGAACAGGCTCATCTGGTCTTCCACGCTGCGGATGTCGGCCATCGTGGCCTGCAGCGCACGCTCGGCATGGGCCGCATCGGTGTGGGCAAGTTGCAGGCGCATGGAGGTGCCCATGGCATTCAGGGTGCGGCTGGTCCAGCACAGGGGCGGCTGCGCCGACAGGGGCTCTGAGGGCCCCGCTGCCGCCGCTGCAACCTGGCCCACTGCGAGCGAAGCGCCCAGACCCAAGCTGAAATGAAAAAATGCTCTGCGCTTCATGGCTGCACTCCCACAGGAACAATCGGAATCACGGTCTGCACCTTGCCCTTGCGCGCGGCGTTTACCAGCGGCACGCACAGCGTCTCGCTCTCGTAAATCACCACGCAGTCCAGGCACTGGAAGCACTCGTCGTAATCGATGGCGCCTGTCTTCTCAATCGCCTGGTAGGCACAGTCGCTGCGGCAGCGCTGGCAGGGCTGGCCGCATTCCGTGCGGCGTGCAATCCAGTCAAAACGCCGCAAGCGGCCCAAGAGGCCCATGCCTGCGCCCAGCGGGCACAGGTAACGGCAATAGCCCTTGTAGACAAAGCTGCTGAGCAACACCGTGGCCACCGCCCACAGCACGAACGGCCAGGCGCGCACGAAGTTCAGGGTGATGCTGGTTTTGAACGGCTCGACTTCCACCAGCCGGTCGGCCCAGGTGACGGACACACAGGCGCTGATGAGGATCACCGCCAGCACCACGTACTTCACGCGCTTGAGCTGGCGGTCCAGTGCCGTGGACACGCGCAGGGTCTTCACGCCGAGTTTTTGCGTGAGCTGGCTGATGAGCTCCTGCAGCGCGCCAAACGGACACAGCCAGCCGCAAAAGGTGCCACGGCCCCAGACGAAAAAGGTCACCGCCACAAACAGCCACAGCAGCACCGTCATCGGGTCGTACAAGAAGAAAGCCAAGCTGCGCTGGGCCACCACGGCCTGGATGACGGCGGTGAAATTCACAATCGACAATTGGCCCTGCGCATACCAGCCAATGAAGAACAGGGTGAAGATCAGGTAGCCGGTGCGAAAGCGGTTCAGTCGCTGGGGGCTGGCGGTGAGCCATTGCGGTTTGCCAAGGGACCAGGCCAGCACAGCCAGGCCGGTGACCAGCATGAGCAACTCCCACCAGCGCGAGGTCCAGCTGAGCACCCAGGTCTTGCTGTCGGCACTGGCGGCTTCAAAATAATCGCCGGGCAACTGCGCACTGAAGGCAAAGCGCTTGTTCACCAGCTCGGGCATGAACTGGCCCTTGGCACGCGTGACCATCAGCTCAAAGTTCAAAGGGAGCGACGGGTCCAGCCCGGCCGGGGCGATGACGCGGAACACCCGCCACTGTGCGTCTTGCAGGTCGGCGGGCAAGTTCAGCGTGGTGTCCAGATCGAGGTCGCGCATCTCCAGCGGCAACTGGTGCTGGTTGAGCGTGAGGCGGTCGGGCACGCTGCCGCGCTGGAAGTCGTCGGCCACGAGGGAATAGCGGCCACGGCTCATCACCAGCAGCGCGTGGTCGCCCGGGTCCAGGCGTTTGTTCAAATAGTCCCAGGTGGCGGCGGGCAAGAGGTTGCGGCCTGCACTGGGCACGTTCAAATGGGCGAAATACAGCTCCACAAAGGGCGCGTCGGGTGCGCGCGCGCCCTCCGTGTCCTGGCCCTCGCCGGGCGTGCCCCGGAAGGCGGCTTCCACCTCGGCATTGGTGAACACCTTGCGCGTCACCAGCCCGGCTTTTACCAGCGCGTTCCAGTCCATGGCTTTGAACACATCGGGGCGTATGCGGGCCAGCAGGTCGGGGTCACTGCCCTCGCCATAACCCATCTTGGCGCGCGCCACTTTGAGGGATGCCGCCAGCAGGCTCTGGTTGAGAATGCGCACCGAGGCCGTGGCCTTGGCCACGCCGTCGATGTAGACGTTGGCGCTGTTGGCCTTGGCCGAGCCGCTCTGGTTCAGGCCGATCTTGATGCTCTGCTTGAGCGACAAGGCCTTGTACTGCTCGACAAATTTGAACAGCGGCGCCTCGCCCAGCCCGTCCAGAAACACCGGCTCGTGCTGCGACAGCACCTGCACGTCCATGAACACGCCGTTCTTGTCCAGGGCAATGAGCAAATTGAAGGGCGTGCCGGAGAAGCCGGGAATGGGCGCAAAGTCGATCGACTCGAAGGCGTAGGCCGCCACCGTGGTGCTGGTGAGGTCCTGTGCGTAGATCGGCCACACCGGCAGGTCGCGCTCTTTCTCACCCACCACCAGCGGGGCGGGAAAGGCCTTTTCCATGGCTGCGCGGGTCATGACACCGGCCTGTGCGGCACTGGCACACAGCAGCACCAGCACACCCCAAAGGAGCCCTTGAAAAAAACGGGCTGCAGCCTTCCCCGACCGGGCCCGCAGGCCCTGCAAAAATGTTGCCATGCTGTGCCCCTTCAGCCGCGCTGTTTGATCCAGCCGCGCTGCGGGTCGTAGCCGCGCAGCGCCAGGCCAAAGCACACCAGGCCGCCCACCAGCACCACGCCAAACGCCTGCGCGTTGAACTGGCCCTGCAGGGCAAAACGGATCAGTTCCACCACATAGGTAAAGGGGTTGAGCTGGGCGATCTGCACCAGCCACAGCGCGCCCGACTCTTCCACCTTCCACAGCGGGTAGAGCGCGGTGCTGATGAAGAACATGGGGAAGATGACAAAGTTCATGGTGCCCGCAAAGTTTTCCAGCTGCTTGATGTAGACCGAGAGCATCAGGCCGAGTGCGGCCAGCATGGTGGCGCCCAGCGCCATCACGGGCACGGCCAGCAACCAGTTCGCCAGATCGGCCTCCACGCCAAAGGCCAGCGCGATCAGCAGGAACACCAGCATTTGCAACAGCGAGAGCGCGGTGGAGGCTATGAGCTTGAAGCCCAGCAGCCAGCCGCGCGGCAGCGGCGCGGTGAGCAGCAGGCGCATGACACCCATCTCGCGGTCATAGACCATGGAGAGCGAACTCTGCATGCCGTTGAAGAGCGCAATCATGCCCAGCAGGCCGGGCACCATGTAGACCTTGTACTCCACATAGGTCTCGTAGGGCGGGATGATGGCCACGCCAAAAACGCTGTGGAAACCCGCCGAGAAGACCACAAACCACAACAGCGGCCGCACCAGGCTCGAGGCCAGGCGCGAGGGCTGGCGCAAAAATTTCAGCAGCTCGCGGCCCACCACGGCGCGCAGCGCGCGCGCCAGGTGCAGGAGCAGCGTGGGTGCCTGTGCGCCGGGCAGGGGCAAGGTATTTACGGACGGTTGCGGCATGTGCTTTCCTTTTCATCAACACCCAGGGTGTCCAACACTTCGGTGGGGTGCAGCACCCCTTCAAACGGCGCCACGGCGGCCACGCCGTCGCCATGGGCCAGGAACACGGGCTGGCGCAACTGCCCGTCCCAGGCACGGAACGACAAACGCGGGCCCTTGAAGCCGTCCACAAACACTTCGCCTTTTCTGAGCATCTGCAGTTGTTCAGCCACCGTTGCCCTGGGTGCTGTGGTGATGGCACTCACCACCGCCTTCACAGCCGCCCAGGCGGCCCAGTCCTGCCCGGTCATGGGCCGGTGCGCGGCGCGCATGAAGCGGCGCGAAAGCTGCGGCCCGCCATTCAGATCCCACTGGGGGTGCCAGGCCAGGGCGACCAGGCCGTTGGCGCCCAGCACCGGGCGCGGCCACTGCGTGTTGAAGGGAATGCCACGCGCAAACTCACCCTCGCTGTCGATCACCACCACCACGTCATAGCCCTTGTCGTTGGTGAGCAGGCGCACATTGCTTTGCTCGCGTTCGCGTGGGTCGGTGGAGAGTTTGAAGGGCGTGCTCTTGGCCACCTTCACGCCGTAGCGTTTGGCGCTGCGCATGAACGCATCCAGCTGCAATTTGTCTTGCGCACGCGGGCCGTAGAGCACCAGCGCCTGGCCCCAGGAGCGCGCCGCCAGGAACTGCGCCAGCGCGTCGCTGCGCATGGCCTCGCTGGGGTAGGTGTGCAGCAAGTTGGCGGCGCAATCCGTGCCGCGCAGCGCGTCAGTGCCCGAGCCGATATTGAACAGCAGGGCAGGCCCCAGGGCCGTGGGCGCGCTGGCCACCACCGACTTGATGGCTTCGTCCGGCAGGTCGAGCAGCACGTGCTGGACCTTGGCCGCCTTGAGCTGCGCCAGGGCTCTGGGCAGGTCGGCAGCAGTGGCGGCCATGAAGCTCTTGACCACCAGTTTGTGGCCTGCGGCCTCGACTTCGGGGGCCGACTCGTCCACCGCCACCATGGCCGCGTCCAGTGGCCGTCCGCTGGGCTGGCCGGGGTAATGGTGCTCCAGGCGGCGCGGCTGGTAGCGGGCGTCGTCGTCCAGCCCGAGCACGCCAATCGCCAGGGTCGCAGCCGCAGCGCCTTGCCAGGCACAGGTCAAGACGATGGCCAGCAGGAGGCCTCGCCATAAACGGGATTGCGTCAAGGTGAATGTCTCCGTCTCGTTGTTGTGAAATCAGCGATTTTCAAAATGTGACACTTTTCCAGTGCCTTGCCTTGCAGGGGCAAGAATGGTGCCAGCACCGCAAGCATATCGTGGTGGGCAACAGCTGCTATGCTGAAAGCGCAAGCTTGTTCATGCCCTTACATCAGGAGAAAAATATGCACTTGACCATCAGCGGACACCACATCGAAGTCAGCCCCGCACTCAGGGCCTATGTCACAGCCAAGCTTGACAAGATCACCAGCCACTTTGATGATGTCGTCGACACCAAGGTGACGCTTTCGGTAGAAAAGCACAAGGAAAAAGATGGCCAGCGTGCCGAGTGCACACTGCACACCAAGGGAGCCGATTTGTTTGCGGAGTCTTCCCATGCCGACCTGTACGTTGCAATCGATGACATGGCTGCCAAGCTCGAGCGCCAGGTCATGCGCCACAAGGAAAAAATCCAGGACCACTCCAAAGAGGCCGCCAAGCGCGCGCCCATTGCCTGAAGTGCCTGGGCCGTCCAGCCACCGCGCGCCCGCCCCCTTGGGAGAATCCGCATGACACCCACCAAACCCCTGTCCTTCCAGGAGGCCATGAAGGCCCCGGATGAAGAACCGGTCACCGAGGTCGAGCTCGGTGAACTGGTGCACCGGCCTGACGGCTACTACTGGCAGGCCGCCGACGGCACCGAAGAGCTGGGGCCGTATGCCACCATGGACGAGGCCCTGGCCGAAGTCGGTGGCGCCGACGCCGATGACGATGCCGAAGAAGGCGAGTCGCTCGAAGAGGCCGAAGACGAGATCGGCATTGCCGACTGGATAGACCCCGACACCGGCGAGCCGGCCGAGGGCCTGTCCACACCCCGGCTGCGCGACGAGTGACGTTCACCGCCACCGTTCTACCGAATGGCCTGCAGGTGGACGCAGAGCCCGACCAGGTGCTGCTGCTGTCGCTGGAGATGGGCGGCGCCAACTGGATGAGCTCCTGCCGCAATGGCAGCTGCCGCACCTGCATTGGCCAGCTGCAAGCGGGCAGCGTGCGCTACGAAATCGAGTGGCCCGGCCTGTCCAGTGAAGAAATGGCCGAGGGCTATGTGCTGCCCTGTGTGGCCTACCCTTGCGCCGACATTGCCCTCACTCCGGGCTGATCTGCGCGTAGACGCTGTTGGCCAGTGCCATCAGCGTGGCGCGGTCCACCGGACCTGAGAGCGCGTAGCCAAAGCCCCGGTCGGCCCAGTAAAAGCTGGGCACCGCCGCATCGGGCTCGAAGCGGAACTGCGTGGCCTGGGTTTCCTGTTTGTTGGTTCCCGCGGCCCTGTCCAGCGCTCCCAAGTACAGGGTGATGCGTTGGCCCTCCGCACCCTGGAACATGAACTGCGCCCGCGCACCGGCCTCACCCGGCAGCAGGCGCCCGCCCACCAGGCTGAAACCTTGCGCCTCCAGGTTGGGGATTTTCAGGGGCCGACCTAGGCGCTTGGAGAGCCACTGCACCAGGTGCTCCTGCTCGGCCGCCACCACCTCGACGGGGTGGCGCTTTTCGGGTTGGTAGACGCTGTAGGCAAAGCGCGCCTGGCGCACAAATTCATGCTCCACGGAACGCCCGGCCAGCGCCGTGCCACTGCCCGCGCCGAGCTGCCCATGGGCCAGCCAGCCCACGCCAAAGGCCAGCAGCACAGCCGCGGCCATGCCCAGCCACTGGCGGCCCAGGGCCACTGGCTGTTGCAGGGCGTCCAGGCGCTCGGCGGCCTGGCGCAAGGTGGGTGGCAAGGGCTCGGCCAGCACACCGCGGTGCAGCGCGCGCAGAGACGCATCCAGGGCGTAGTCGGGAGAGGGATCGTGCGGCGGCACGGGATCGTGTGGGGAGGTCATGGCTTGGCTCGCGAATTCATGGAAGGCAGCTCACTTCAGGCGCCGCAGCGGGGGTGCGGCGCGGCTGGCATCGGCCGGTTCGTCCAGCAGCTCGCGCATGCGCTCACGGGCGCGCGCCAGGCGCGACATCACCGTGCCCAGCGGCACGCCGGTGACCTTGGCCACTTCGGCATAGGTCATCTCTTCCACACACACCAGCAGCAGCACGGCGCGCTGGTCCAGCGGCAGGCGCAGCAGGCAGCGCTGCAGGTCGAGCTGCAGGCCGGGCGTGGCAGCGAGGGCCTGCAGCTCATGCGCCACCTCGTCGAGGTCCACCGCGCGGCCAGCGGCCGTGTGGCGTTGCACCACGCGCAGCTGGCTGATGAACAGGTTGTGCATCAGCGTGAACAGCCAGGCCCGCAAGTCGCTGCCCGCCAGCCACAGGCGCCAGCGCGAGCAGGCCCGCTCCAGCGTGTCCTGCACCAGGTCGTCGGCCGCCCAGGCGTCGCCCGTGAGGGCGCGCGCATACCGGCGCAGGCCCGGAATGTGGTCGACGATGGACTGGCGGCTCATGGGCTGCAGTATGCGGGCCGGGCGGGTCTTGCGGTTGGCTGCGCCGGGTCTGCAGGGCCTTATGGCTTGGCGCTCAAGGCTTGGCGACTTGCCAGACCTTGTTGACGCCGTCGCCCGTCATGTCGCCGGGCTTGCTGTCCTTGATCCAGTAGTACAGCGGCTTGCCCTTCACGGCCCACTGCATCTTGCCGTCGTCACGGGTCACGATGCTGTAGTCGCCGCTGGCCTTGTCGGTGGCAGCCGCCATGAGCGGCGGCCAGTTGGTGGCGCAGGTGCCATTGCAGACCGACTTGCCGCTGCCCGCTGCGTCCTTGTCAAAGGTGTAGAGCGTCATGCCGTTGGGGCCGGCCAGCACGCCATTGGAGACCATGGCGGGTGCGCTCGCGGACATGGCGGCACAACCGCCGAGAAATGCGGTGCCAAGGACCGCGCTCAGGGCGGCCACAGCGGTCAGACGGTGCAGGCTGGGAAATACAAAGGTCATGGGGTTCTCCGGTTGGTAGGCGCACCAAAGTGTGTGCATAGGGGTAAACGCCAGACGAAGCTGTTTTATTCCACACCTGATAAAAAACAAACAAACTCCCGTCACAATCTATTTAGCACCCCACAAATGTCATTCAATTGGCAAATAGCCATGCAAAAATCCACCAAAGCCAGCCAAGACCGCATTTTTCAAAGTGCCTTCGAATATGCCGCGGTGGGCATGACATACAGCTCGCTGCAGGGCCAGTGGCTGCGGGTGAACCGCAAGCTTTGTGACATCACCGGCTACAGTGCGGCCGAGTTGCTGCAGCGCTCCTACCGGGGAATCACCCACCCGGACGATGCCGCGCTCGACGGTCGACTGCTGGAAGGTGTGCTGACCGGCAAGCGCGCCTCCTACGAGGTCGAGAAGCGCTACATCCGCAAAGACGGCAGCTGCATCTGGGTGTCCATCCAGGTGTCGGTGGTGTTTACCGAAGCGGGCGAGGCAGACTACACCATCGCGGTGATCCAGGACATCAGCGCGCGCAAGCAGGCCGAGTTGGACACAGCCGTGTCGCACCAGCGTTACCAGGCCCTGTTCGAGCAGCTGCCCGACGGCATTTTGCTGGCCGACCAGGACCTGCACATCATCGGCCACAACCGCGAGGCCGAGCGCCTGCTGGGCTGGAGCACCGAGGAACTGCACACGCTGCGCATACACGACATCGAAGCCCTGCATGACGAAGCCATGATCGCAAGCCGGCGCCAGAAGATAGAGAGCACCGGACGCAGTGACTTCGATTCGGTCTTCCACACCCGTAGCGGCCAGCCCCTGCACGTGGGGGCCTCGGTCAAGTACATCACCTTCCTGAACGGCCAGCGCCTCTACCAGGTGCTGTTTCGCGACATTGGCGAGCGCAAGCAGGCCGCCCAGCTGATCGAACGCATGGCCTACACCGACCCGCTCACGGGCCTTGCCAACCGCTCGCTCTTGGGTGACCGGCTGCACCAGGCCATGGTGCTGGCGCGCCGGCGCGGCACCATGCTGGCCGTGGTGTTTCTGGACCTGGACGGCTTCAAGGCCATCAACGACAGCCACGGCCACGCCACCGGCGACCTGTTGCTGCGCGCATTGGCCGCCCGCATGAAAGAGGGCCTGCGCGAGGGCGACACGCTGGCGCGCCTGGGTGGTGACGAGTTCGTGGCGGTGTACCTGGACCTGGACGGCCCCGAGGCCAGCGCGCCCATGCTGGCGCGCCTGCAGAGCGTGTCCTCACAGGTCCTGCCGATTGGCAAACTCAATCTGCAGGTGTCGGCCAGCCTGGGGGTAACCTTCTACCCGCAAGGCGAAGAGGTGGACGCCGACCAGTTGCTGCGCCAGGCCGACCAGGCGATGTACCAGGCAAAGCTGCTGGGCAAAAACCGCCACCATGTGTTCGACGCGGAAAACGACCGCACCCAGCGCGGCCACCACGCCAGCCTGGAGCGCATCGGCCGCGCCTTGCACAACCAGGAGTTCGTGCTGCACTACCAGCCCAAGGTGAACATGCGCAGCCGCCAGGTGCTGGGCGCCGAGGCCCTGATCCGCTGGAACCATCCCCAGGACGGCCTGTTGCCACCGGCGGAATTTCTGCCGGTGATTGAAAACCACCGCCTCTCCATCGACATTGGCGAGTGGGTCATCCACCAGGCGCTGCTGCAGCTCACGGCCTGGCAAAGCCAGGGCATTGCGCTTTCGATCAGCGTGAATGTGAGCGCCCTGCAGATCCAGCAAGCCGACTTTCTGGAGCGCCTGAGCGGCATACTGGCGAAGTTCCCCACGCTGCAACCCTACAGCCTGCAGCTCGAAATCCTGGAGACCAGTGCGCTGCAGGACATCGAACAGGTGGCGCATTTCATCACCCAGTGCGAGGCCTTCCAGGTGGGCTTTGCGCTGGATGACTTTGGCACCGGCTACTCGTCGCTCACCTACCTCAAGCGCCTGCCCATCCACACCATCAAGATTGACCAGAGCTTTGTGCGTGACATGGTGCGTGACCCGGACAATGTGCACATCCTCGATGGCGTGCTGTGGATCATGCGCCAGCTCGGGCGCCACGTGGTGGCCGAGGGCGTGGAGACGCTGGAGCACGCCCGCTCGCTGCTGGACCTGGGTTGCGACATGGCACAGGGCTATGGCATTGCGCGGCCCATGCCGGTGGAGCAGATGGCAGCCTGGCAAGCGCGCTGGGAAGCGGATGCCGACTGGCAGGCTCTTGCGCGCGTGCGCCGCACCGCCAACTGAGCCCGCCAGCTAAGCCGCCATCCAAGGCACCACAACAAAAAAACCCGGCAGCCCAAAAGCGTGCGGCAATGGCGTTATGCTGCGCGCCTATGACGAAATTTGCGATGCCCCTGGACGCGGCTGGCGTGGCTGCGCTGGCCCGGCGCGATGTGGCCGTGGCGCTGGCAGAAGACCTGGGCGGCGGCGATTTGACTGCCCGTCTGATCGACCCGCAGCGCCAGGCGCGGGCCCGCATTCTGGCGCGTGAGAGCGCCGTGCTTTGCGGCAGCCCCTGGGTGGAAGCCGCCCTGCGCGCACTCGACCCCGCTGTGCAACTGACCTGGCATGTGGCCGAGGGCCAGCCCTGTGTGGCCAACCAGACCGTGCTCGACATCGTGGGCTCGGCGCGCGCCCTGCTCAGTGCCGAGCGCACGGCGCTGAATTTTTTGCAGCTGCTCAGCGGCGTGGCCAGCAAGACCGCCACCTATGTGGCCGCGGTGGCGGGCACGCGCGCGCAGATTGTGGACACCCGCAAGACCCTGCCGGGCCTGCGCCTGGCGCAGAAATATGCGGTGCGCACCGGCGGCGGTGTGAACCACCGCATCGGCCTGTATGACGCCATCCTGATCAAGGAAAACCACATTGCCGCTGCCGGTGGCATCGCCCAGGTGCTGGCCCAGGCCAGCCACGTGGCAGCTGCCGCCAGCTTCGTGGAGATCGAAGTGGAAACCCTGGACCAATTGCGCGAGGCGTTGACCCACGGCGCGGCCATGGTGCTCTTGGACAACATGGACCTGCCCACCCTGCACGCGGCCGTGGCCATCAACCAGGAGCTGGGCAGCGCGCGCGCCATGGGTGCGGCCATTCTGGAAATCTCCGGTGGCGTGACGCTGGACGGCTTGCGCGCGCTGGCCGAAACCGGGGTCGACCGCATTTCCATCGGCACCCTGACCAAGGACGTGTGCGCCACCGACTTTTCCATGCGCTTTGACGCCTTGTGAGCACCGCCATGCCCAGCAGCCAAACCAGTGCAATGCAAACCATACGCGTGGACTACGAGTTGCCCGACTTCTCGCGCACGGGTGCGGCCAACAGCGTGCAGCACGCCTGGGCCCGCGTGCCACAAGAGCCCACCCAGGCCGAGCGCAGCGCGCTGATGGAGCGCATTGCCGGGCAACTGAAACAAAAGAACGCGGTGCTGGTGGCCCACTACTATGTGCACCCTGACCTGCAGGACCTGGCCGAGCGTACCGGCGGCCTGGTAAGCGACTCGCTGGAGATGGCGCGCTTTGGCCGCGACCACGCCGCGCAAACATTGGTGGTGGCAGGCGTGCGCTTCATGGGCGAGACCGCCAAAATTCTCTCACCGCACAAGACCATCATCGTGCCCGAGCTGGAGGCCACCTGCTCGCTGGACCTCGGTTGCCCCACCGATGCCTTCAGCGCTTTTTGCGACCAGCACCCGGACCGCACCGTGGTGGTCTACGCCAACACCAGTGCCGCCGTGAAGGCCCGCGCCGACTGGATGGTGACCTCGGGCTGCGCGCTCGATGTGGTGAACCACCTGAAAGACCAGGGCAAAAAAATCCTCTGGGCGCCCGACCGCCACCTGGGCGCCTACATCCAGCGTGAGACCGGTGCCGACATGCTGATGTGGAACGGCACTTGCATCGTGCACGACGAGTTCAAGGCCTTTGAGCTCGAAGCCCTGAAGGCCGAACACCCCGGCGCCAAGATCCTGGCCCACCCGGAAAGCCCTTCAGCCATATTGGCGCTGGCCGATGCGATTGGCTCCACCAGCGGCATCCTGAAAGCCGCGCGCGACATGGCCGCCACCACCTTCATCGTGGCCACCGACAACGGCCTGATGCACAAGCTGCGCACCCTGAACCCGGGCAAGACCTTCATCGAAGCGCCCACCGCCGGCAACAGCGCCACCTGCAAGAGCTGTGCGCACTGCCCCTGGATGGCCATGAACAGCCTGCAGGGTCTGGCCGCGGTGCTGGAGTCGGGTGGCAACACAATTGAAGTTGATGCAGCACTGGTTGAACGGGCCCGCCTGCCCATCGACCGCATGCTGGCCTTTACCGCGCAGAATGCCCGGGCCGCCCAAGCTGGCAGCGGCATCGTCCCCAACATAGGCGCGGCCTGAGCGGCCGCCACACTCCCCATGCAACAGCATTCCTTTGACGTGCTGATCGTCGGCAGCGGCCTGGCGGGCCTGAGTGCGGCACTGCGCCTGCCCGGCCATCTGCGCATAGGCCTTTTGACCAAAGGGGCCCTGAGCGAAGGCGCCAGCGCCTGGGCCCAGGGCGGCATTGCCGCGGTCATGGCCGAGGGCGACAGCTTTGATGCCCATGTGAGCGACACCCTGGTGGCCGGTGCCGGTCTGTGCGACCTGGCGGCCACGCAGTTTGTGGTGGAAAACGCACCGGTGGCGATCCGCTGGTTGATGGAACTCGGCGTGCCCTTTACCGAAGAGGACGGCGTACTGCACCTCACGCGCGAAGGCGGCCACAGCGAGCGGCGCATCGTGCATGTGACCGATGCCACCGGCTGGGCCGTGCAGCAGACCCTGATGAAGAGGGTGCTCGCAGCCCCCCACATCACCGTCTTCAACCACCACACCCTGGTGGACCTGATCACCCTCCACAAGCTGGGCCTGCCCGGCCAGCAGTGCGTGGGCCTGTACGCCCTGAATGGCGCCAGCGACACGGTGGACACCTTCCGCGCCGCCCACACCGTCTTGGCCACGGGTGGTGCGGGCAAGGTCTATCTGTACACCACCAACCCCGACACCGCCACCGGCGACGGCATTGCCAGCGCCTGGCGCGCAGGCTGCCGGGTGCAGAACATGGAGTTCATCCAGTTCCACCCGACCTGCCTGTACCACCCGCATGCCAAGTCGTTTTTGATCAGCGAAGCGGTGCGTGGCGAGGGCGGCATCCTGCGCCTGCCGGACGGCACGCGCTTCATGCCCGCGCACGATGCGCGTCTGGAGCTGGCACCGCGCGACGTGGTGGCCCGCGCCATCGACTACGAAATGAAGAAGCACGGACTGGACTGCGTGTACCTCGACATCACGCACAAGAGCCCGGCGTTTTTGCAGGAGCACTTTCCCAATATTTTGAAACGCTGTGCCGAGCTGGGCATCGACATCGCCACCCAGGGCATACCGGTGGTGCCTGCGGCCCACTACACCTGCGGCGGCGTGATGACCGATCTGGCCGGGCGCACCGATCTGGCGGGCCTCTACGCCATTGGCGAGACCGCCTGCACCGGCCTGCACGGCGCCAACCGCCTGGCCAGCAACTCGCTGGTGGAGTGCATGGTGTTTGCCAAGTCGGCGGCCGAGGCGATTGCCGCCACGCCCCTGCCCGCGCCTGCAGCCCTGCCGCCGTGGGACGACAGCCAGGTGATCGATGCCAACGAGGCGGTGGTGATCTCGCACAACTGGGACGAGCTGCGCCGCTTCATGTGGGACTACGTGGGCATTGTGCGCACCAACAAGCGGCTGGAGCGCGCGGCCCACCGCATTGCCCTGCTTCAGTCGGAGGTGCAGGAGTTCTATGCCAATTTCCACGTCTCGCGCGACCTGCTGGAGCTGCGCAACCTGTTGCAGGTGGCCGACCTGATCGTGCGCTCGGCACAGGGCCGCCATGAGAGCCGCGGCCTGCACTACAGCCTGGACTTCCCCGCGCTGCAAGAGACAGCCCGCCCCACCGTGCTGCAGCCTCCCCGGTGAACCCGGCGAGCACGCGCGCGGCATGACGCCGCTGGAAACGCCCGCCCAGTGGCATTGGGAGCAGGACACGTCACTGCGCTTTTTGCCCGTGGCGCCCAGCCCCGGCGTGGCCGGGCTGGTGTGTGCGGCGCTGCAGGGCAAACACTGGGCCGACATCCCGGCGCGCAACATGGCCCGCGCCGACTGGCGCCAGCATGAGCGCCTGCTCTACGCGCACGAGCCATTTTTCCACCTGGAGCTCGAACTCGACCTGCACGGCCCGGATGGCGACCCATTGTGGATCAGCCTCTCGGGGGTGCCGGTGCGCGATGCAGCGGGCGGCTTTCGCGGCTACCGCGGCGTGGGCCGCGACATCTCGCGCCAGCGGCACACCGAGGCGACCCTGGCCAGCCTGGCCCTGAACGACCAGCTCACCGGCCTGGCCAACCGCCGCTTGCTGCTCGAGCGCCTGCACTCGGCGCGCCTGGCCAGCAGCCGCAGCCTGGAAGCGGGTGCCCTGCTGTGCGTGGACATTGACAACTTCAAGGGCCTCAACCATGCCCTGGGCCATGCCCAGGCCGATGCGCTGCTGCGGGAAGTGGCCCGGCGCCTGCTCGCCAGCACGCGCGCCTACGATACCGTGGCCCGGCTGGGAGCCGATGGCTTTGTGGTGCTGGCCACGGCCCTGGGGCAGGACAGCGCGGTGGCGGCACGCAACGCGCAGACCGTGGCATACAAGATGGCGGCGGCACTGGCCCTGCCCTTTCTGGCCGGTGCACGCCAGCTGGCCCTGAGCTGCCACCTGGGCATCTGCCTGTTCCAGGGGGCTGAGGCCTCGGTGGAAGACATCGTCAAGCGCGCCGAGATGGCGCTGCGCCAGGCCAAGCAGGATGGCCGCCAAAACCCTGGCAGCGGTGCTGTCACGCGCTATTTCGACCCGCAGATAGAAGCCCAGGTGAACCACCGCAGCCAGATGGAGCGCGCGCTGGCCGAGGCGCTGGGCGCACAGCAGCTGCGCCTGCACTACCAGCCCATCGTCAACCTGCAGTGCAAGGTCATCGGTTATGAGGTCTTGCTGCGCTGGATGCACCCGGAGCTCGGCCTGTTGGGCCCCCACCACTTCATTGCCCTGGCCGAACAGAGCGGCCTGATCGTGCCCATCGGCGAGTGGGTGCTGGAGCAGGCCTGCTTGCAGTTGGCGGCGTTCCAGAAAAACCCGGCGCAGTCGCTGCTGACCGTCGCGGTGAACCTGAGCGCGCGCCAGCTGGCGCAGCCCGGCCTGGTGACCAGCATCGAGCGCCTGTTGCAGGCCAGCGGCGCACCGGCCACGCGCCTGAAGCTCGAAATTACAGAAAGCATGCTGCTGACCGATATGCACAAGACCAGCGAGAAACTGCACGCACTCACGCGCCTAGGGCTGCGTTTCTCTCTGGACGACTTCGGAACCGGTTATTCTTCCCTCAGCTACCTCAAAAAACTCCCGCTAAGCCAGTTGAAAATAGACCAGTCCTTTGTCCGCGAACTGCTCACCGATCCGGTGGATGCGGCCATTGTCAAAACCATCTTGCAACTTGCCCGCAGCCTGGGTTTGTCGGTGATCGCGGAAGGGGTGGAACTCGAAGGCCAGCGCATCGCCCTGGCCGACATGGGTTGCCGGGAATTCCAAGGCTATTTGTTCGGCAAACCCGGCCCTTTGGAGTAAATGACTATGCTGCACACCGGTTTGGCACCTGACGTCATCGACCGTCTGCCCTCCCCCAAGGGTGTTGCCCTGGCCTTGACGCAGGCGTGCCGCCGCGACGATGCCAACCTCAACGAAATCTCCGGCCTGGTGCGCACCGACCCGGCCCTGAGCGGGCGCCTGCTGGCACTGGCCAATGCCGCCGCCATGGGCGGGCGCAACGTGGTCTCGGTGGACGAGGCGGTGAGCCGCATGGGCCTGGTGCGCGTGAGCCAGGTGGCATTGGCCTTCTCGCTGATTGACCAGCATGGCAGCGGCGCCTGCCCCAACTTCAACTATGCCGGTTTCTGGAACCGCTCGCTGCTGATGGCGGCGGCCAGCCGCGTCTTTGGTGCCCTGCACAAGCTCGGCGTGGCCGGTGAGCTGTTTACCGTGGGCCTGCTGTCACAAATCGGCAGCCTGGCGCTGGCCACCGCCTTTCCCGACAAATACTCCAAGCTGATCGCCCTGGACCTCAGCCCGGCCGACCTGCTGCAGCGCGAACAGGCCCTGCTGCAAACCGACCACCTCAGCCTGTCGGTGGCGATGATGGAGCACTGGGGCATACCCCTGGAGTATTCGCGCCCCTTTGGCCTGTACGAAGCGGCGGACTCGGCGCCCTACGCCAGCGAATCCATGGCCGCACAACGCGCCCGCCTGGCGCAAGGCGCCTGGCTGCTCGCAGGGGTGATCGCCCGCGACGGCAGCGACGCCGCGCTCGACCACCCCGGCTGCCAGGCCGCCCTGCACTGGCTGGGCCTGGAGCGCGATGCCCTGCAACAGCAACTGCAGGAAATCGAATCGGTGTGGCGCATCTGGCTCACCCTGATTGCCCGCAAGGGCTGAGCGCACCCGCGCGCTAGACCGGCAGCATCACCTGCAACTGGTCCGGGTCGATGGTGAAGACCGGCTCGGTGCTGGCCTGGCTGTCATGGATGTAGCCGCTGATCCAGGGCGCCTGCGGGTTGAGGCCACCGGGGGGCTGCTTGGCGGGGTCGCTGGCAATCACATCGATGAGGCGGTCCACCAGCAAGCCAATGGTCTGCTCCTGTCTGCGCACGATGATGGCCACGGCGCGCTGCGGCTCGGCAATGGCCGCCTGCCCGGTCAGCAAGCAGGTGTCATACACCGCCAGCAGGCTGCTCTTGCCGCCCTGGCTGTAGGCCAGCATGCCCACCGATTCCGAGGCCACGGGCGGGGCCGACAAATGCGTGGCCACCACCGCTTCAATGACATGCTGGCTGCCCAGCCCGAACAGCAGGCGCCCGCATTGCACCACGCCAAAGTGGCTGGCCCGGCTCTGGGCATCCGGCGCCCGTTGTGGCAGCGCAATCTGCGCGGCCAGCGGTGCGCTCAGGTCCACCGCGGTCAGCAGCACCGACTGCACGGCATCGCGGTAGCCGTCGCTCACCTTGAATTCGCGGTAGCCCTGGCTGGGCGCCAGCCCGGCCAGGTAGCTGCGGCCATTCCAGTGGCACAGCAGGCCACCGGTGGTCCCACTTTGCTGGCCCGCCGGGCCTTGCTGCGCCAACAGTTCGCTCACAAAGGCGGGGCGCTCGCCCACGGCCACGTCCGCCCCGGAGCAGGCCAGCACCTGCCCCGTCGCGTCCACAAACAGGCCCAGCGCGGCGGCGCCTGCGGGCAGGGCGTCCCGCAGCATGGCCTGCAGTTCGTCCTGGCAATTGAATGCCAGGGCCATGCCGCCCAGGCACTGCTCTGCACCGCTTTGGCGAATCGGCGCGCAGTACAGGTACGTGGCTGCGCCATCTGCAAGGGCATGCGGCACCATGTCGGACACCGCATAGGCCTGGCTGCCCTTGAGCGCCAGCGTGCGCTGCACCAGGGCGGCCGGTATGGCGGCATCGGCGGGCAAGGTGCCAGCGTCGCGCGACACCGCCAGGATGCGGCCCGTGCGGTCAAACAGCGCCACGCGCCGGTACACCGTGTAGAGGCTGTTGAGGTGGGCCAGGATGTCGGCGGCGCGCGCCTGCGCGGCCTCTGAGGGGGCTTCCTGCAGCGCCTGCAGCAGTTCGGCCAGCTCTTCGGACAGGGCCCACCAGCGGCAGTCGTTGGCGCGCTCGTAGAGGTTGCGGTCGAGGATGTCCACCGCCAGGCTGGCGTGCGCGCCCAGCTCGGCGCGGCGCCCGGCCATCAGCAGGGCCTTGAGCTCGCGGATGGCGTCGTCAAACACTGCGATGGTCTGCTTGCTGGTGCGGCCAATCTCGGCAAACACCGGGCTCAACGCAGAGCCCGCCACCGCGCCCGACTCGGTGAGCTTGCCGTTCCAGATGACGCGGTTGAGGTCTTCTTCGATGGTGCGGGCGCGCGCAATGATCTGGTGCAGCTGCGGGTTGTCCAGCTCCACCTCGGCTGCCCGCACGGGCGCGGCTGCAGCGTCCTGCGGGTGCCCGGGTGCGGCAGGGGGCGCGGTATCAAAGGCCTCGTCCTGGTCCACCAGCGCCAGCGCCGTCCAGCCCGGCCCGCCGTAGCCCTGGTAGCCGCGCGTGAGGCAGTGCGCATAGAGGTAATCACGACCCTGGTGGCGCAGGCTGTGCCCGGCGGCCATACCGCCCCGGGGCAGTTGCAGCGTGTCCTGCACGGCGATGCGGGCCGGGGCGCTGCTGGCCAGCACACGCGCCTCAGCATCCAGCAGCAGCACCATGCTGCCCTGGCCCTGCAGGGCCTTGAAGATGGAGGCCAGCTCCGAGGCCAAGTCAAACTTCAGCACCACCACGCCGCAAACACTGCCATCGGGGGCCAGGATGCGGTGCGCGTACAGCAGCACCGGCCCCTGGTTTTTGAACAGCACGCTGGGCCCGTAGTGCTCCCCATAGCCGGGCTGTGCCAGGGCCTGTTCCCACCAGGGCGGGGCGGGCGTTTTCTCGCTGGTGCGGGGCTTGAGCGCCAACTGGATGCGGGCCTGGGCGTCGAGCACCAGAATGTCGTCGTATACGGTGTACTTGGCGCGGTACTCGGCAAGCCGCGCATGCAGGCGCGCCTGCCCTGCTGGCTCGGGTGCGAGCGCGTAGGCCACCAGCGGTGCATCGGTGGCGATGAAGCCCACATCGGCGGTGCGCTCGAACAGGTTGCGCACCAGGATGTCGATGGCCACCTGCGCCTTCGCGGCCAGGTCATGCTGGCAGTTCTGCAGATGGGTCAGGGCGATCTGCTCCACCATCTCGCGCGCCAGCTGGCTGAAGGCCAGGCGTGTGTGCTCCAGCGTGGCAATGTAGCCCGCCACCTGCGGCGGGCTGACCACGCGGGCTGTGGTCTCGATCACCTTCCAGCTCAGGTCCAGCTTCTTGAGGGTCTTCTCCAGCTTTTGCAGGGCCTGCATGCGGGGGGCAACGATTTGGGTGGCGGTGTTCATCGGGTGGTTATGCCTATGGCAAGCAGACTAGCAATAAGCGCACCATGGTACGCGGCACAGCGCCGGGGATTGGCAATGGTGTCAACAGAGGGCTGGAAGCAGTCTTCTGCATTGAAGTCAAAGACACGTGTGACTCAGGCCGACGTGGCACTCTGTTCCGCGGCTGTCCCCCGCCCTGCGGGCTCCTCCTTTATGCCGCTCCACAGAGCACCACGCCGTCCTGCGTCCAGAGGAATTGTTGGTGCGCCAGGTATTGAGTCATTGCACACCAACGAAGCAGGCGGCCGATGACGCCGGGGTGTATGGTGCAGTGAGGTAAAGGAGGAGCCCCGCAGGGGCGGGGGACACGAACGGAACCATGCACCCCGGTGGCAGCGGAAACCACAAAAGCCACGCCAGCAAGGTCTGCTACCGCGGCTGTCCGGCTATCCGGCTGTCCGTGGCAGCCATTTTCAGCGGCAGACTTGGAAGCGTCGGGCCGCTTGACTTTGATGGGCTGAGGTGCCATCCATGGGCTCTGGTGACCCGCGTTTGCGCTTGACTCTGCACAGGCCCGGCGGCACACCAAGGATAATGCGCGGCATGCCCCTTCACTTCATCCGCATCGCCCTGGTCCTGGGCCTGCTGCAGGCCATAGGCCCGTTTGCCATCGACATGTACCTGCCCGCCCTGCCCTCGATTGGCGCCAGCCTGGGGGCATCGGCCAGCGCGGTGCAGGCCAGCCTGATGGCCTTCTTCATCTCGCTGGGGCTGGGGCAAATGGTCTATGGCCCGGCCTCCGACATGCTGGGGCGCAAGAAGCCGCTGTACTTCGGCCTGGCGGTGTTTGCCGTGGGCAGCGTGGGCTGCGCGCTGGCGCCCGACATCCAGACCCTGGTGGCCTGGCGCTTTGTGCAGGGCCTGGGCGCCTGTGCCGGCATGGTGGTGCCGCGCGCCGTGGTGCGCGACCTGCACACCGGCGCCGAGGCCGCGCGCCTGATGGCGCTGCTCACTTTGGTATTCAGCGTGTCGCCCATCCTGGCGCCGCTGTTTGGCAGCTTTCTGATCGAGTGGAGCGGCTGGCGCGCCGTGTTCTGGACGGTGACCATCGCCGCCGCCCTGGCCGGGGTCTTGCTGGCCACCAGCCTGCCCGAAACCCGCCCTGCCGAGCAGCGCCTGGGCAGCACCGTGCGCAGTGCTGTGGCGGCCTACTGGCTGCTGCTGCGCGACGGCCACTTCATGGGCCTGGTGCTGATTGGCGGCTTTGGCATCTCGGCCTTTTTTGCCTACCTGGCCAATTCCTCCTTTGTGCTGATCGACCACTACGGCCTCAGCACGCGCCAATACAGCTATGCCTTCGCGGCCAATGCCATCTCCTTCATCGGCATGTCGCAATTCACCGGCCCCATGATCGGGCGCTTCGGCATGCTGCCCCTGCTCAAGGGCGGCGTGGCGGGTTTTGCTGCGGCCATGCTGGCAGCACTGGCGCTCAACCTGGCCGGCTTCGATGGCATGTGGCCCATGCTCGCGCTGCTCTTTATCGGCTACGGCTGCCTGGGGCTGGTGATGCCCTCGTCTGCCGTGCTGGCACTGGACGAACATGGCGAAATCGCCGGCACCGCCTCGGCCCTGATGGGCACCCTGCAGTTCATGACGGGTGCAGCCGTGATGGCGGTGGTGGGCACTTTTGTAGACGGCACGGCCCGGCCCATGCTCGCCGGTGTGGCGGGCTCGGCGCTGCTGACGCTGGTGATCACGCTGTGGACCTTGCGCGGTGGTGCGGGCAAGTCCGTTGGCGCACACGCCTGACACTGCAGGCTGCATGCACAAAGTACTTACAAGGAGATCAACATGCCCGATGCCTATGTGATGGTGGATATGCAAATATCGGACCTGGAAGCGTACAAAAAGTACATGGCAGAAGCCCCCGCTACCGTCAAGGCAGCGGGCGGTGAATATGTCATACGCGGCGGCCGCTCCGAATCGCTCGAAGGTGATTGGCAACCGACCCGGATGGCGATGCTGAAATTCCCGAGCTACGAGGCGGCAAAATCCTGGTACGACAGCGAGGCGTATCGGCTCGCGCGTACCCGGCGTATGGGTGCCACGGCATTCTTCAACATGGTTGTGGTTGAGGGCGTTGCGGCGCCGGTTTGAGCCCGTTCACCAGGAGCTGTCATGCTGCACATTGAACCCGTTGCCACTGCAAGCCAGATTGCGGGCGTTCAGGGCTTGCTGCGGGCCTATTTTGCGTGGCAGTTTGAAAGCATTCCCGGCAGCAACCAGGTGGCGGCCTTGAGCGGCTGGGAGCAAGAGATCCAGGCACTGCCAGGCTGCTACTTTCCGCCAGAGGGTTGTTTCCTGCTGGCCACCCTGGACGGTCAGGCTGCAGGCTGCATCGCCCTCATCTCCGAGCGCCCTGGCACGGGCGAGCTCAAGCGCATGTTTGTCCACCCGGCATTTCGCGGCCAAGGAATCGGCGAACGCCTCGTGCAGGCGCTGTTTGAACAGGCCCGGGGCCATGGCCACACACGGGTCATACTGGACAGCCACCGGTCCATGGCAAAGGCCCACGACATCTACCGCAAACTCGGATTCAGGGAAATCGATTCGCCACCGGGTTTTCCTGCAGAACTCAGGCACGTGGTGATCTTCATGGAGCGGGCGTTGTGAGCGCACTGCCCGCCCGGGTGGGCAGCTCCGGCAGCAATCGCAGCGCCTCCTCGTAGGCAAAGTCGCCCATGGCGGCTTCGATGTGTGCGGCGTTGCCGCATACGCGCCGCAGCAGGGTAGCGTTGCTGTCCCACAGATCCTGGGCCTCGGTGTCGTCGTCCTGCAAGCGCTGCCGTATGGATTGCAGAAGGGCCTGGGCGGCGTGCTGCTCCTGCGCGCTCAGGCCCTGCACACTGCCTGGCAGCTGCGGCTCCAGCAGGCCGGGTGTGGCCTGCAGCGCCTGCATCAAGGTGGCCAGGGCCTCTGCCGCCTGGGCTTCTGCTGCTTCCACATCGTCTGCCGGTGCCGACGTGCGCAGGGCGCTTTCCAGGCGCTCGGCACAGGCTTGCACGTGGCCGGCGCCCAGGTTGCCCGCCACGCCCCTGAGGGTATGGGCCAGGCGCTCGGCGGTGGCCATGTCCGCCGCATCGCGTGCCTGGCGGATATGGAGCAGGGTGTCTTTTTGCGTGGCAAAAAACTTGCGCAGCATGGCCAGATACAGCCCGGCGTTGTGGTTGGTGCGGGCCAGGCCCAGTTTGGCGTCCAGGCCTGCGATGTGCATGGGCAGTGCGGCCAGGGCGTCGGCCTGTTGTGGCCCTGCAGCGGCCCTTGCCGCAGCGGGCGGGCTGCTCTGGCCCAGGCCCGCACGCGGCTGTATCCAGCTGAGCAAGGCTTGCCAGAGCGCCTCGGGGTTGATGGGCTTGGTCACAAAATCGTTCATGCCGGCATCCAGGCAACGTTCGCGGTCCACCTTCATGGCGTTGGCGGTCATGGCGACGATGGGCAGGTCGGCGCTGCTGTGGGTCTCGCGGATCAGGCGCGAGGCCGTCACGCCATCCATGACCGGCATTTGCATGTCCATCAGCACGATGTCATAGGGCAGGCCTTGCGCCCAGCGGGCCTGCACCTGGTGCACGGCGATCTGGCCGTTGTCTGCCACGTCCACCTCCAGGCCGATATCGCGAAGCAGTTCGCAGGCCACTTGCTGGTTGATCTCGTTGTCTTCCACCAGCAGCACGCGGGCGCCGCTGATGGCTGTCAGCCGGGCTTCCAGGCTGCTGTCCTGGCGCATTGCCACGTCTGGCACGGCCTGGGCCTGGGTCTGGGCGGCACCCAGGATTTGCATCATGGTGTTGATCAGCAACGAGCTGTTGACCGGTTTGGCCAGCACATGGTCAATGCCCAGCCGCTCTGCGCCGCGTACCAGTTCCTGGCGCCGGTGCGCCGTGACCATCAGGATGAAGGGCGAGGTGGGGATATGCAGCGCGCGGATCGCCGCCACCGTTTGCAGGCCGTCCATGCCGGGCATCAGCCAGTCCATCAGCACGAATTCATAGGGGCAGTCGTTGTGGTTGGCCTGGGTCAGCATGGCCAGCGCCTGCTGGCCACTGTCTGCGTGGTGTGCGGTAAAGCCCAGGCCCGCGAGCATGTCGCACAGGATGAGGGATGAGGCCTGGTTGTCGTCCACCACCAGCACCCGGCGACCGTGCAGGTCCATGGCCGGCCAGGCCATGATTTTCTCAGTCGAGCCGATGCCCAGCCGGGCGGTGAACCAGAAGGTGGAGCCCTGGCCGGCCTGGCTTTCCACACCCACCGTGCCGCCCATGGCCTGGGCCAGGCTTTTGCAAATGGCCAGCCCCAGGCCCGTGCCACCGTACTGTCGCGTGGTGGAACTGTCAGCCTGCGCAAAGCTCTTGAAGAGCCGCCCCATTTGCTCCGGGCTCAGGCCGATGCCGGTGTCGCTGACGCGAAAGGCCAGCACCAGCTCCGCGCCGCCTTGCGACTCCACGGCAATGGCAATGCGCACCTCGCCCGCCTTGGTGAACTTGACCGCATTGTTGGCCATGTTGATGAGCACCTGCCCGAGCCGCAGGGGGTCACCGATCAGGGTCCTGGGGATGTCAGGGTCGATCGCGCAGAGCAGCTCCAGGCCTTTCTCGTCGACCTTTTCGGACACCAGGTTGACCACGTTGTCGATCACCGTGTGCAGCTCGAAGGGCACGGCCTCGATGTCCATCTTGCCGGACTCGATCTTGGAGAAGTCCAGGATGTCGTTGATGATGCCCAGCAGGTGCTCACCACTGTGCTTGATCTTCTGCAGGTAGTCCCGCACGCGCGCGGGCATGTCGTTCTTCAGGGCCAGGCCGGACAGGCCGATGATGGCGTTCATGGGGGTGCGGATTTCATGGCTCATGTTGGCCAGAAAGTCCGACTTGGTGCGGGTGGCGTCCTCGGCCTCGTGCAGGGCCTGCTCCAGCGCCGCGTTGACGCGCCGCATGTCGTCTTCGGCGGTTTTGAGTTCGGTGACGTCCAGCAGCATGCCGACCATCTCCAGCGCCTGCCCCTGGGCGTCGCGCGTGAGCTGTGCGGCCAGGCGCACCCAGACGACCCGCCCGTCTTGCGGGCGCCGGTGCGCGCAGACCCGGTCGCAGACTGCCAGCGTGCCTTCGGCCACGCGGCGCAAGTCCTGCTCGGCCGCTTCCATGGCGGCGCGCTCGCCACTTGCCAGGCGGTGGGCATGCATATCGGCAGCGGTGTGCAGGCCGCCAACGGCCACCGGCTCGCCCAGGATGTCGCGCGCGCGCTCCGACAGGTAAACGCAATCCGGCGTGTCCTGCACATGGATGCTCCAGCTGCCGGCACGGGTGACCTGCATGGCCTGGTCGTTCATGTAGTCGGCGCGCTTGAGGGCCACCAGGGAGTGCTGCAGGTTGTCGCTCATGACGGCCAGTGCGCCCAATAGTTGCCCGGGCTCGTCGTCGGGTTCGGCCAGGTGCGGCGTATCAAAGCGGCCAGCGGCAATGTCATTGGCAATCTGCAATGCCATGGAGAGCGGATCGGTGATGCTCTTGCGCAGCAGCAGGCCCAGTGCCAGCAGCAGCAGCAGGGCCAGGCCCAGCGCCACAGCGATGCCGATGCCGATCGTGCGGATGCGCGCATCGGCCCATTCCACCGTTTCACGTTCGACCTCCACTTGTTGCAGCTGCACCTCTTCGATCGCCGCCTTGTGCTGCAAAAAGGCAGTCTGCAGGGCCTGCAGGACGCGCTGCATCACGATGCGGTTTTGCTGGCGCACGGCGGGAATCAGTTCGCTGTAGGCCGTGTCATAGAAGGCCATGGCCGGCTGGTGCGCGCCGTTCATCAGCAGCTCCTGCACGCGGGGGTCCAGCGCCTGGCCCTGCCAATAGGCATGGGCGCGCCGGTAGGCGGCACGCAGTTTGGAGAGCCGGGCAACCAGCACATCCTGTTCGGCCTCGTCCTGGCTGGCCACCAGTTGCAGGCAAACCAGTTGAGACTCGACGATGTACAGGGCCGGCGGCAGCAAGTCGGTGTTGAGATCCTTGCCCACCATGAGGCGATCGAACACCGGGCCCTTGATGGCGATTTCGCTGGCCGAGCGGTAGGTCCAGAAACCGAGCGCCGCGACGATCAGGACCAACAGCAGAAAGCCCAGGGCCAGGCGGCGTGACAGGCGCAGGCTTCTGATGGCAGCAATGATGGTTCCCACCCGCATCCCCTTCCCCAAGCACCAAGGCTTGATGAACACTTATTCGCACGATACTATGAACCCGCAGCTTTTCACAATGGCCTGCGAGAACAGCACGGCCTGGCTGCCAACCAGAGGGGAGTTCCCATGCCAATATCCACATGCCCGAGGTTCACCAACGCCATCGCCCTGTATGCGGCCCGCTCTGCGGCCTGTTTTGCTGTGCTGGCATATGCCGCAGCAGCGGCGGGTGCCCAGGAGTTCAAGGGCTACACGCTCAAGGTCAAGCTGCTGGCTGGCAACCAGTATGAGGCGCTGTATACCGTGATTCCCGAATGGGAGAGCCGCACCGGCGCCAAGGTGGAGGTCTTGGCGCACAAGAACTACTTCGAACTCGACAAGGAAATCAAGGAAGACATTGCCCAGCGCAGGATCGACTACTGTGTAGCCTCCAACCACACCAGCTTCGCACCCCAGTACGGTGACATGTACCGCGACCTCAAGACTCTGCTGCCCGCCAGCCACCTGAGCCAGTTCGGCAAACGGGTTATGGAGCATGCCGTGTTGGACGGCTCACTGGTGCAACTGCCACGCCATTCCGACACCAGCCAGCTCTACTACAACAAGAAGCTCTATGCGAATGCAGAGAACCAGTCCGCCTACAGGGCGAGGTTCGGCAAGGAACTGGCGGTGCCCGACACCTGGGTGGAATTTACCCAGCAGGCCAAGTTTTTCAGCAAGCCCCCGGGCATCTACGGCACGCAGTTCCCCGGCAAGGATGAGGCTTTTACCGGACGCTTTTATGAAATGCTGGTGGTCGAAGGCGGACAGCTATTCGACAAGAATTGGCGCCCTGCGTTCAACTCGGCTGCGGGTGAACGCGCGTTGAATTTTTTTGTCGACCTGTACCGCGCCGGCGCGGTGCCCAAAGGGGTGCCCAATTACCTCTGGGATGATTTGGGCAAGGGCTTCGCCAGCGGCACGATTGCACTGGACCTGGACTGGGGTGGCTTTGCTGCGTATTTCAACGACCCCAAGACCTCCAAAATTGTCGGCAACGTGGGCATTGCCCGCGCGCCCAAAGGCTCCTCAGGCAGGCGCACCGGGTGGTCCGGGTCGCACAGCTTCTCCATCACCCGGGCCTGCGACAACCCCAAAGCAGCCGCCAGCTTTGTGATGGCGCTGACCAGCCTGGACGCGCAACTGCGCGAGGCCCGTGGCGGTCTGCTGCCAACCCGCATCGACGCCCAGATGCAAATTGCCGAAGAACTGGCGAAGCAAGGCGACAAATTCATGCTGGAGGTATTCCAGACCATTGGCAAGGGCATGGCCGAAGACGCCTTCACCCCGCCGCTGACGCCCGAGTGGATCGAGGCCTCCAACGCCATGTGGCCCGAGCTGCAAAAAGCCGTTCTGGGTGAAAAGACCAGCAAGCAGGCGCTCGACGATGCGGCGAAAAAAGTGCTGGCCATCATGCAGGACGCCGGGCGTTTGA
The DNA here is from genome assembly GCA_947374485.1 of Comamonadaceae bacterium. Taxonomy (GTDB): domain Bacteria; phylum Pseudomonadota; class Gammaproteobacteria; order Burkholderiales; family Burkholderiaceae_C; genus Allorhodoferax. The sequence continues at coordinate 64,231 of CANCCF010000003.1, forward strand.
GGTAGCCAGCTCAGGGCTTGCTGCCGAACAGGTCTTTCAGGCGCTGCAGCAGGTCCAGGTCCACATTCGGTGTGGCGGCATTCTGGAACTCGTCCCACACCCAGTCGCCCGCCACCTGCGACACACCGGGGGGCTGCGGCATCTGGTAGACCGGTTTGCCGTTCAGGGCCACGCGCATGAAGTCGGTCCAGATGGGCAGCGCCAGGGTGGCGCCAAACTCGCGCCCACCCAGGCTTTGTGGCTCGTCATAGCCCATCCAGGCCACTGCCGTGGTGGGTCCGCTGTAGCCGGCAAACCAGCCGTCCACCGCGTCGCTGCTGGTGCCGGTCTTGCCCGCCAGGTCCGGGCGGCCGAGCTTTTGCGCCGCTGCGGCCGTGCCGCTTACCGTGACCTCGTGCAGCAGACTGGTGGTGACGAAGGCGTTGCGAGCGTCAAGCACACGGTCGGCCTCCTGCGCCACGGCCACGGGCTTGGCCTCGAACAACAGGGCACCGCGTGCATCCACCACCTTCTGGATCAGGTAGGGGGTGATGGCAAAGCCGCCATTCGCAAACACCGAATAGGCGCCCGCCATTTGCAGCGGCGTGACCGAGCCGGTGCCCAGCGCCAGGGTGTAGTTCACGGGCTGCTTGGTCGGGTCCAGGCCAAAGCGGGGCAAAAAGTCGTGCGCGTACTGCGGCGTGATGGCGCGCAACAGGCGCACCGCCGCCACGTTTTTGGACAGGGCCAGCGCATGGCGCAGGGTGATGGCGCCCTCGTACACGTCGTCGTCGTTTTGCGGCGTCCAGGGCTGCCCGCCGGTTTCCGCACTGGTGAGCGTAAGAGGTTCGTCATTGACCTGGCTGCCCGGCCCGTAACCCTTTTCCAGCGCGGCGGAATAAATGAAAGGCTTCATGGCCGAGCCGGGCTGGCGCCAGGCCTGCGTGACGTGGTTGAAGGGGCTGGCCGAAAAATCAAAGCCGCCCACCAGTGCGCGGTAAGCGCCAGTCTGGTTGTTCAGCGCCACGAAGGCCGCGCCCACACTGGGCAACTGGGTGATGGCCCAGCGCCCTTTGGCGTCTTGCTGCACGCGGATCACCGAACCCGCCTTGAGCTTGAGCGCAGCCGGTGCCTTGGGTGACAGGGCGTTGGCGGCCCAGCGCAGGCCATCGGCGGCCAGGGTGATTTCGTCGCCATTGGCCAGCACGGCGCGCAGGCTTTGCGGTGTGACAGATGTGGCCACAGCAGCCTGCATCCTGTCACTGGCGGGGTGCTGGGCCAGCGTGGCCTCGATCAGTTTCTGGCGCTCGGTGCCCTGGGCGGGCAGGGTGATGCTGGCCTCGGCCCCGCGGTAGCCGTGGCGCTGGTCATAGGCCAGCACGTTGCGGCGCACGGCCTCATAGGCGGCCTCCTGCTCGGCGTTGACCACCGTGGTGGTGACGCTGATGCCGCGCGTGTAGGCCTCGTCCTTGAACTGGGCCACCATGGCCAGGCGCACCATCTCGGCCACATACTGGGCGTGCGCGCTGTAGCTCTGGCCTTCCATGCGCACGTGCAAATCTTCGGTTTGCGCGGCCTTGAGTTGGGCTTCGGTAATAAAACCGAGGTCATGCATGCGCTTCAACACTAGGCGCTGGCGGGCCTGCGCGCGCTTGGGGTTGGCAACCGGGTTGACCGTGCTGGGCGCCTGCGGCAGCCCGGCCAGCATCGCGGCCTGGGCAATGCTGACGTCCTTCAAGGGCTTGCCAAAGTAGATGCGCGCCGCGCTGCTGAAGCCGTAGGCGCGCTGGCCGAGATAAACCTGGTTCATGTAGAGCTCCAGGATCTGGTCTTTGGAGAGCGTGCGCTCAATCTTGTAGGCCAGCATGACCTCGGTGAGCTTGCGCGAAAACACTTTTTCTTTGGTCAGAAAAAAGTCACGCGCCACCTGCATGGTGATGGTCGAGGCCCCTTGCTTCAAGCCACCCGTGAGGTCGGCAATCACGGCGCGCGCCACGCCCTTGAAGTCGACACCACCGTGCTCGTAGAAGCGCGCATCTTCAATCGCCAGCAGGGCCTTCTTCTGGATCTCGGGAATGTCCTTGATGGCAATGAACTCGCGCCGCTCCTGGCCGAACTCGCCAATCAAAATGCCCTCGCTGCTGTACACGCGCAAGGGAATTTTGGGCCGGTAGTCGACCAGCGCGTCCAGGCTGGGCAGGTCCAAGGGGGTGGCGGCGAAGGCCGCAACGCCGCACAGTGCCCAGGCACAGAGCACACGGGTGAGAAACAGGGCGAATGAAGAATTCAAGGTCGTGAGCGCCGCAGGGGCTGCGTGGTTGGCGCTGGCAGGCGCTGGGGGCCGCAATGGCAAGGGCCCTGATTATCGCAAGCCGGGTTGCGACCGCGCCGGGCGCGCGCTTTGCAGTTGTAAATTTGGGTTAATTGGTGGACAAAGCAATTGCCAGGCAATCAGGAAAGGCGCTTGATTTCGGCGGCGCGCATCAGCATCTCGAGCTGGGTTTCCAAGCGTATCACCCGCTCGGTGAGCTGCTCGATTTTGGCCTGCTGCTGCTTCATGGCCTCGGACTGGGACCGCACCCGGTCTTCGAGTTTGATCATGGAGGTCAGCGCCCCCCACACCTTGTCGGTCACGCCCATGGTGTGGCCTGCATCAGTTGGCCTTGTCCAGACGGGCCTTCAAGGACTTTGCCGCCTTGGCCGCCGCTTGCTCCATGCGGGCAATACGTTGGTTGCTGGCCGCCATGAAGGCCAGCGCGTCGTCGATGGCGGCACCGGCGCGGTCGGCAGCGCCTTTGGCGGCATCAGCCAGTGCGCCCAACTCCTGATCGGCCTCGCTGGAGGCGTAGGCAAACGCACCCCGTCGCATCAGTTCGGACACCGGCATGTCGAACTTTTTGGCCTTGGCCGTGATGGCCCTTTTGTCACCCGGCGTGGTCTGCACCACGATGCGTTCAACCGCTGTTGCTGCTGCCATGTTTTGCTCCTCCACAAAGGGACTATGTACATTCTATGTACATGGCCAAAACGGGTCAAGCCGTGTGGGATGGAGCCGCTGCTCCCAGTTGGTGATTGCCCATGATCTCCAGCGCCTGCACCAGGCCGCTGTGGTCACTCTGCTCCAGGCCGTGGGCGGCGCAGACCTGCATCAGTTGCGCCACGCTGGCGGTTTGCGGCAAGGACAGGCCCAGGCTCTTGGCACCGGCCAGGGCCAGGCCAATGTCTTTCTGGTGCAGGGCGATGCGAAAGCCGGGCTTGAAGGTGCGATTCACCATGCGCTCGCCGTGCACTTCCAGAATGCGCGAGGCGGCAAAGCCGCCCATCAGGGCCTGGCGCACCTTGGCCGGGTCGGCACCGGCCTTGCTGGCGAATAACAAGGCTTCGCCCACAGCGGCAATGTTCAGCGCCACGATGATCTGGTTGGCCACCTTGCAGGTCTGACCGTCGCCAGTGCCGCCCACCAGGGTGATGTTCTTGCCCATGTGTTGCAGGAGTGGCAGCAGGGCCGCAAAGGTGTTATCAGTCGCACCCACCATGATGGTGAGACTCGCAGCCTTGGCGCCCACTTCGCCACCGGACACGGGCGCGTCCATGTAGTCGCAGCCCAGGGCGTTGATGCGCGCGGCAAAGTCTTTGGTGGCCACGGGCGAGATAGAGCTCATGTCGACCACGGTCTTGCCTTCGCTCAAACCGGCGGCCACGCCGTTCGCGCCAAACAGCACGGTTTCTACATCCGGCGTATCGGGCAACATCAGGAAGACGATGTCAGCCTTTTGCGCAACTTCTGTGGCACTGGCGCAGGCCAGGCCGCCCGCCTCCAGCAGGCTGGCAGGGATGCTGCTGCGGGTGTGCAGATGCACCGTGTGACCCGCGGCGATGAGGTGCGCGGCCATGGGGGCACCCATGATGCCCAGGCCAATAAATCCAAGTGTGCGCATTGAAAGTTCCAAAAAAAGTTAAACGGCGTAGCGGTCTTTGAGGGCCTGCGTGGCACTGCGAAATGCGCCCAGGTCGCTGCCCACGGCAACAAAAGTGGCGCCCATCTCCATGTAGCGGCGCGCATCGGCTTCGACCGGCGCCAGGATGCCGCTGGCCTTGCCCGCGGCTTTGGCGGCGGCAAAAATGTGCGCGATGGCGACTTGCACCTCCGGGTGCGCGGCATTGCCCAGGTGGCCGTAGGTGGCAGCCAGGTCGCTGGGTCCGACGAACACGCCATCTACACCGGGAGTGGCGGCAATCTGGTCCACAGCAGCCACGCCCTCTGGGCTTTCGATCTGCACCATCACGCTGATGTGGCGGTTGATCTCCTGAAAGTAATTCGGCACGGTTCCGTAGCGGTTGCTGCGCTGCGCCACCGAGACGCCGCGCACGCCCTCGGGCGGGTAGCGGGTGGCGGCAACGGCCTGCTCTGCGTCCTCCGCGCTTTGCACCATGGGGATCAAAAAATTATAAAAACCCGCATCCAGCAGGCGCTTGATTTCCACCGTGTTGTTGCTGGTGGGCCGCACCACCGGCGCACTGCGGCTGTCCTTGAGGGCCATGAGTTGCGGCACAAAGGTGATGGCGTCATTGGGCGAGTGCTCGCCGTCCAGCAGGATCCAGTCGAAACCGGCCACGCCCAGCACCTCGGTGGCAATCGGGCTGGCCAGCGAGCACCAGCAGCCAATCAGGCGCTGGCCCGCGAGCAGTTGCTGCTTGAAGGCGTTGGGGAAGGATTGGTAGGGTGTGTGTTGTGTCATGGCTTGGGGCCTCAGGAATTCCGGCAAATCAGGTGATGGGTGCAGGGTTGAACAGCACCAGCGCGTTGTGCAGCTTCCAGTGCTCGGCCCAGGTTTTTTTCTCACCACTGGCCACAGCCAGCAGCAAATGGAACAGCTCCCAGCCGACGTCGGCAATGCTGGCCTCGCCATCGGCAATGCGCCCGGCGTTCACATCCATCAGGTCGTGCCAGCGCGTGGCCAGCTCGGTGCGGGTGGCCACCTTGATGACCGGGCATTCGGCGAGACCATAGGGCGTGCCGCGCCCGGTGGTGAACACGTGCATGTTCATACCAGCCGCCAGCTGCAGCGTGCCGCAAATGAAATCGCTGGCGGGGGTGGCGGCATAGATCAGGCCTTTGGTACTGGCCTTCTCACCCGGCGAAAGCACCGCGCTGATGGGCACGGTGCCCGACTTGATGATGGAGCCCATCGCCTTCTCGACAATATTCGAAAGGCCTCCGGCCTTGTTGCCCGGCGTGGTGTTGGCGCTGCGGTCGGCGCTGCCGCGTTGCAGATACGCGTCGTACCAGGCCATCTCGCGGGCCATCGCCTGCGCGACTTCGGGCGTGGTGGCGCGGGCCGTCATTTGGTCGACGGCGTCGCGCACTTCGGTGGTTTCCGAGAACAGCACGGTGGCGCCTGCCCGCACCAGCAGGTCGGTGCAAAAGCCCACGGCCGGGTTGGCGGTGACGCCGGAAAACGCGTCGCTGCCGCCGCACTGCACACCCACCAGCAGTTCGCTGGCGGGCACGCGCTCGCGCTGTCGTGCATTGAGGCGCTGCAGGTGCTTTTCAGCAGAGGCCATGATGGAGTCGACCATGGACATGAAGCCCACGTGTTGTTCGGCTTGCAGGCAGACCACATCCAGCTTTTCTTCGCCGCGCAGTGCAATGCTGCCGGGTGGCAGCAGCCGCTCGGGCTGCAGCTTCTCGCAGCCCAGACTCACCACCATGACTTCACCGCCAAAGTTGGGGTTGCGACTGATGTTGCGCAGGGTGCGGATGGGGATGATGGCGTCGGGCGCGTCAATCGCCACACCGCAGCCATAGGCGTGCTCCAGGCCCACCACATCGTCCACCTGGGGGTAGCGCGGCAGCAGTTCGGCCTTGATGCGATTTACTGCAAAGTCCACCACACCGGCCACGCACTGCACGGTGGTGGTGATGGCCAGGATGTTGCGTGTGCCCACCGACCCGTCGGCATTGCGGTAGCCCATGAAGCTGTAGCCGGTGAGCGGCTCCAAGGGCGCGGCATGCTCGGTGGCCATCGGCAAATCGTCCAGGCTGCGGGCAGCGGGCATGTGCAGCAGGCGCTCATGCACCCAGGCCCCTGCGGGAATGTCTTTCACCGCATAGCCAATCGGCACGTTGTAGCGGATGACGGCAGCGTCCTTAGCGATGGCGACCAGCGCCACCTTGTGGCCCTGTGGCACGCGGTCTTGCAGTTGCAAGCCGCCCGCCAGCAGCGTGCCCACAGCCAGGCCACCATCGTTGGCCACGATAGCGACGTTGTCGGCCGCATGCATGCGGATCGTCAGCGGTGTGGTCGGTGGCACGGGGGCCACCACAGCGTCTGCCATCAGACCCCCATGGCCCGGGGTAGCCACAGCGTGAGTTGCGGCACATAGGTCACCAGGCCCAGCAACA
>CANCCF010000004.1 GCA_947374485.1 Comamonadaceae bacterium
AACTTCACTGTGATCAGCGAAGCCTTGAATTATGACACAGTTTTTAGGCTGTTTGCAAGTTGTGTGGAAAAGTCTTTTAACCAACTTTTAGTTCAAACTCGCCGCACCGTCATCAGCGCAGCCTTCGATTATGGCACGGTTTTTCGGCGTTTCAAAGAAGTCCGTAAATAGATTGCGACGCGCGCTGGGCGGGGTAGCGCAGCCCCACCTCACCTGCTCACCAGCCCTTGCCCTCCACTACCATGGTGCTTTCACAAAGGATGTGCCCATGCTGGACCTGCTGATCACCCATGCCTCGCTCCCCAATGGGCGCCGCAATATGTCTGTCGCTGTGCAGGACGGCCGGATCATGGAGGTCAGCGAAGGGCTGGCGGCTCCAGCCCATGAGACGTTAGATGCCGGGGGCCAACTTCTATCTAGCCCCTTTGTGGATCCGCACTTCCATATGGATGCGACGCTCTCTTACGGTCTGCCGCGCGTCAACCAGAGCGGCACGCTGCTGGAAGGCATTGCACTCTGGGGGGAGCTCAAGCCACTGCTGACGCAAGAGGCGCTGGTAGAGCGAGCATTGGCCTATTGCGACTGGGCAGCAGCCAAGGGCCTGCTGGCCATACGCACCCATGTGGATGTGTGTGACCCGCGCCTGCTGGCGGTGGACGCCCTGCTGGAAGTCAAGAAGCAGGTAGCTCCCTATATAGAGCTGCAGCTGGTGGCCTTTCCGCAGGACGGCGTACTGCGTGGACCTCAGGGTCCGCAGCAGCACCTGGACAACCTCCGACGCGCGCTGGACAAGGGTGTGGACGTGGTGGGCGGCATCCCGCACTTCGAACGGACCATGGCGGACGGGGCGCTCAGCGTAAAGCTGCTGTGCGAACTGGCGGCCGAGCGTGGCCTCTTGGTGGACATGCACTGCGACGAGTCCGACGACCCGCACTCGCGCCATGTAGAAACGCTGGCCTTCGAGACCCAGCGCCTGGGCCTGCAGGGCCGCGTGACCGGCTCGCACCTGACCTCCATGCACAGCATGGACAACTACTATGTGTCAAAGCTGATCCCTCTGATGGCCGAAGCGCAGTTGCACGTGGTGGCCAACCCGCTGATCAACATCACGCTGCAGGGTAGACACGACAGCTACCCCAAACGCCGCGGGATGACACGCGTGCCGGAGCTGCTGGCAGCTGGCATCAACGTCGCCTTTGGCCATGACTGCGTGATGGACCCCTGGTACTCCCTTGGCAGTGGCGACATGCTGGAAGTGGCGCACATGGGCCTGCACGTGGGCCAGATGACCAGCCAAGCCGCCATGCGCCAGTGCTTTGAGGCCGTGACCACCAACGCTGCGCGCGTGATGGGTCTGCAGGACTACGGCCTGGAGGCGGGATGCAAGGCCGATCTGGTACTGCTGCAAGCGCACGACCCGGTGGAGGCGATCCGCCTGCGTGCCACCCGACTCAAGGTGTTCAAGGCGGGCAAGCTGATTGCCGAGTCGCCTGCAGCCACCAGCACCTTGAAACTGCCGGGTCGACCCGCACAGACTAGCCATATGGGCTGAGATGGGCGCGTAGTGCCCGCGTCAGCCCAGACGCCCGTTACTTGAACTTGTAATTGGCGCTCAGGTACCAGAAGCGGCTGCGTGGGTCATAGGAGGTGATATCAAAGCCCTGCTGAAAAGTGAGACCGGAGCCCGCCTGCGGCTGCGGGTCTTTGTCCTCCAGATTCTTGACCCCCATGGTGATCACCACATCCTTGGAAGCGCGCAGACTGGCGGCGAGGTCCAGGGTGTAATAGTCGCCGACATGGTGCAAGCAACTTGCGTCACTGGCACCATTGTTGGCGCAGTTGGCATTCCAGCCATCGTCATAGCCAGTTTGGTAGTTGTGAATCAGCGCCACACTCCAGCGCTCATTGCTCAATGCAAGTGTCAGCGTATGACGCCAATCAGGGATCACACCCGCACCGTTGGCCAATGCGTTCAAGCCATTGCCCTGGTCATCCACCAGCTTGCCCACCGTATGCTGGGTGATGCCTGCGGGGTCGGTGAAGTCATAGTTCAGCACGTAGCTGCCATTGAGTTGCGCAGACCAGATGCCCCAGCCGGTCGTGGCGATCTTCCAGCGCACATCCAGGTCCAGCCCGTTGGTTCGCAACTTGCCGCCATTGACATTGATATTGGTAATTTTGGAAATCGGATTGCCACTTCCAACGCCCCCGGGCCAGTTGACCAAAGCCATGTAGTAGGGCACACCGGCATACGCTTGGCCCACGATGTAGGAGTCTGAAAGATTGAGGATAGGGTCGCGCACCTCGATGTCATAGTAGTCCAAGCCAACGGAAAAGTCTTTGGTGGGCTGGGCTATTCCGCCCAAGGACCATTGCGTGGATTTTTCTGGCGTCAGGTTGGGGTTGCCGCCGTAAATTTTTGGGAATTGCCCCGCAATGCCAGTGTTCGGGTCACCGAGCGTTCCGCTTACACCGGTACTGACCGGCGTGTACAACTCGGAAAGTGAGGGTGCACGAAAGCCCGTACCCACCGAGCCCCGAACAGCCAGCTCGGTGATCGGCTGGTAGCGCATGCTCAATTTGGGATTGATGCTGGTGCCCGTGTTTTCATAATTGTCGTAGCGCAGCGCACCGGTGAGCTCAAAAGCTTTGCTCAACGGAAAGTTCGCCTCGCCATTGAGCGCAAAGTGATTTCTGCTGGTGCTAAACGGAGAGTAAGAGCCGCCATAGCCGGACACCCCACCGCTTTGAATGACCGGCGCTGAGTCGTAGCTGATCGACTCCCGGTTCAGCGATGCGCCCAAGGCCAGCGTCATCTGGCCGCCTTCCATCTCGCCCCAGGGGCGGCTGCCCTTGAGTTCGATCCCGGTATTGGTCAGTGACGACCAGATCAAATCGCCATAGACATTGGTGGCACGCACTGCTGCGGCCACAGTGGGATCCTGGTATTGCACATACGGGTTGAACTCGCCGTTGGCCAGGTTGCCATCGTGAAAGGCCGGGTTGTTGAGCGCAGTGACCAGAGCCTTCTGGTTTTGGTAGCCCCCGGACACCGATTCGGTCACCTTGCTTTCGTTGTAAAAACCGGTTCCGCTGTACTCCCATTCTCCAAAGACGCTTTTCCACCCGCCAGAGAGATGGACGAGGTCAGCCACATCCTTGTTTTGCCGGCCGCCACCGTCGAAGGCACGGTAGCTCACTGCCAAATCCGGTCGCGCCGAAATGCCCTTGGCGTCAAGCTGCGGAACAGCGTAGGTGTTGTACCAGGCATTGGTACTTTTGAACAAAATGGCGCCCTCTCCCGGAGCAAAGTTCGGGTCACCACTCAGAAAGGTGGGGCTGTAGGGCGAGGGCTGCAAGTTGGTGTGCGTGACGGTGCGGTTGTAGAGCAGGGTGCCGAACAATTCCGACCCCTCTCCCACCTTCTTGCGCCCACTCACGATGAAGTTGTCGCGGTCCTTTTCCGGGAGCAAGGGCAATGCGCCGGACTCCGCGGGCTCATAGCGGCATACGCCAATCACCGGGTCCAACTTGGAGCCGTTTTGCGCACAGGCGCCAATGGTGGTGAGGTAATTGCCCAGCGACTTTTGGCCCTTGGCGTTAGTTGCGACACCTCCGCTCAGGAAGGTGTATCCGGTATTGCTTGAATACTGGTCAACAAAGGACTTTCCTGGCACCCAGGTGGTGAGATTGCCGGATGGTGTGGCGCTAAGGGACCACAAGCCCGCCGGAGAAGGATCCGTGTCGAACTTCGCAAAGTTGCGGTCCTTGGCCAGCAGCGAAGATTCATGCACGTTGTCATAGCCCAGCATGAAGTTGTAGCCGTCGTCGTCAAAACTGCCCCAGCCGCCCAAAATGCCCAGGCGTTGTGACTGGCCGCCACCCGCGCGGGAAGGGCTGCCAATGTACACATTGGCCTCGGCGCCCTGGTAGTCTTTTTTGGTAATGAAATTGACCACCCCGGCCACTGCATCGCTTCCATAAATCGAGGAAGCCCCATCGCGCAACACCTCCACCCGCTCCAGCGCGGAAATCGGAATGGCGCTCACATCAACTGCTCCGAATTGGTCGGTGGCATAGCTGGGCAGGCGCTGACCGTTCAGCAGCACCAGGGTGCGCTTGGCCTCCAGTGAGCGCAAGGACACGGTGGACTCGCCGAATGTCGAATTGCCCACGCCCTGGGCCGCATTGAAGTTGTTGGCGTTTGAAAGCTCGGGAATGGTGGACAGCAGTTGCTCCACGTTGGTCGCGCCACTGCGCTCAATGTCTTGCCGGGTGACGGTGGTCACCGGCAGCGCCGTCTCGGCGTCAATGCGCTTGATGGCAGTACCTGTGATTTCCACACGCTGCAACCTGGTTTGATCGTCTGCTTCCTGCGCCTGCGCCGCATGCATCACCAGGCTGGCGGCAGTGGCGCCACATGCCAAGAGAGCCGCTCTGGTTATGCTGGAATGCGCGAGGTATTTGCCTGCTTTTTTCATGTTGTCTCCTTCAAGGTGGTGAGCTTCTTTTTATGAAATTTGGACGCCGGTGGAATTGCTACATCCCGCACACAGGTCAACAGTCCAGGACGACCTGGCAGGCAGATTCTGGAGGACTGGCACAGGTGAACCATGCGTAATCGCAACCTCACACAGTGAACGCGACGGTACGTAAATGCTGCGTTGCAGAAATGCGCTGGCATCTTCATGGCAGAGGCCCTGTTGCCATAAGAGCAGGCACCGCCGCCAGCAGTGTCTTTGTGTACGCGTGCTGCGGATTGCGCAGCACGGCCTGCACCGTTCCGGCCTCCACAATCTTGCCGTTCTGCATCACCGCCACGTCATCGGCCAAATACGCCACCACGCTGAAGTTGTGCGTGATGAGCAGGTAGCTCAAAGACCGCTCCTGCTGCAGCTCGCGCAGCAAATTGAGAATCTGTGCCTGCACTGAAACGTCGAGCGCCGAGGTGGGCTCATCGGCCACGATGAGCTGCGGCTGCACGGCCAGTGCCCTGGCGATGGCCAGGCGCTGGCGCTGGCCGCCCGAGAATTCGTGGGGGTAGCGCTGCAGCGCATCTGCGCGCAGGCCGACCCGCTCCAACAGGCCGCGCACCCGTTGCAGGCGCCCCGCAGCATCCACCTCCGGACACAGCGCGGCTACGCCCTCCTGCAGCAGGTCGCTCACGCGCATGCGCGGGTTGAGCGAGGCAAACGGGTCCTGGAACACGATTTGCACGGCACGCCGGGCCAGGCGCAGCGCTTCGCCCTGCAGCCGGTTCAGGCTCTGCCCTTGAAGCTGCACCGTGCCCTCCACCCGGGCCACGCCGCGCAGCAGTTGCAACAGGGCCCGGGCCACCGTGGTCTTGCCGCTGCCGGACTCGCCCACCAGCGCCAGCGTGCGGCCACGGGCGAGCGCAAAGCTGACGCCGTCCACCGCCTGCACATGGCCCCGCGTGCGCTGCAGCAGCCCATGGCGAATGGGAAAGCCCACGCGCAGGTCGCGCACCTCCAGCAGCGCTGAGGGCCTTGCGGTGGCTGGTTCGTTCGGCCCGGTTGCCACTGGCGCTTGCGGCGCCAGCGTGAGCGGACGCGGCATCACGACCGGTGCCGCGCCCGGCGCATACAGCACGCAACGCACCGCGTGCTCCGGGCCTTGCTGCAGCAAGGCAGGCGGTGCGGCCACGCAGGCCGCATGCGCATAGGCGCAACGCGGCGCAAAGCGGCAGGCCGTAAACACCTGGTCCAGCGTCGGCACGGCGCCAGCAATCGCGCGCAGCGCCTGGCCGCGCTGGCGCTGGTCCGGCAGGGCTGCAAACAGGGCCGCGGCATAGGGGTGCAGCGGCCGGCTGAAGAAGTCGGCCGCGCTGGCCGTCTCAATGATCTGGCCCGCATACATCAGCGCCACCTGGTGCGCCATCTGCGAAACCACGGCCAGGTCGTGGGTGATGAGCAGCACGGCCATGTGCAGGCTGGACTGCAGCTCCTGGAGCAACTGAAGCATCTGCGCCTGGATGCTAACGTCCAGGGCCGTGGTCGGCTCGTCGGCAATCAGCACATCGGGCGCGGCCGCCAGCGCCATGGCCAGCATGACGCGCTGCTTTTGCCCACCCGAAAGTTGAAAGGGGTAGCTGTGCTGCTGGCGTTCTGCCTCGGGCAGGCCCACCCGGTGCAGCCATTCCAGCGCCTGCACCTGCGCTGCCATACCGCGAACAGCGGTGTGGCGTTCCATCACCTCCACCACCTGCCGCCCCACGGTCAACACCGGGTTCAGGCTGGTGGCGGGCTCCTGGAACACCATGCCGATGCGCCTGCCCCGCACATCGCGCATGCGCGCCTCGGGCAAGGCCGTGGTGTCCACACCCTGCAGCAGCACGCGCCCGGCGCTGACGCGGCCGTTCTGCGGCAAGAGGCGCATGATGGACAGCGCCGCCATGGACTTGCCGCAACCCGACTCGCCTACCAGCGCCAGCGTCTGGCCACGCTCTATCGACAAGGAAATCGCATCCACCGGGCGCACCCGGCCCGCATCCGTGTCGATGTCGGTGATCAGGCGGTCGGTCTGCAAGAGGCTCATGCAGGCTCCTGGCTTGCCGCATCGGGAACGGTGGAAACAGAGGCGGATACAGCAGCAGAAACAGCGGCCGTACCTTGCGTTCGCCAGGCATGGGCGTGGCCGCGCGGGTCAAAAGCGTCCTGCACGGCGCTGGCGAACAGCTGCAGCGCCAGCACCAGGGTGACCATAAACACGAACCCGGCCAGCAGGTTCCACCAAACCACCGGGTCGCGCGCCAGCTCGGTGCGGGCGCTGTTGATCATGGTGCCAAAGCTGGTGGTGGTGGGGTCCACGCCCACGCCCACATAGGACAGCACCGCCTCCAGCAGCACCAGGCCGGAAAAATCCAGCACGGAAACGATCAGCACGATATGCAGCACATTGGGCAGGATGTGGCGGCGCATGATGCCCGCGTGCGAGACGCCAAAGGCGCGCGCCGCCTGCACATACTCCAGCTCGGCGAGCTTGAAGGTCTCGGCCCGCAGCAGCCGTGCCAGCGAGGCCCAGCCGGTCAGGCCCAGAATCGTGGCCAGCAAGAACAGGCGGATGTCGGCGCGCTCCAGGCCGGTGACAAACACATCCGGGTGGCTGTCCACAAAGCCCTGTATCAAGAGCACACAGGCTGCGATCAGCAGCACCGAGGGGATAGAGGACAGCACGGTGTAGACATACTGGATCAGGTCATCCACCCAACCCTTGAAGTAGCCGGCCAGCACGCCCAGTACCACGGCAAAGGGCAGCGTGGCCAGGGTGGCCAGCGAACCAATCACCAGGGCGGTGCGCACGGCCTTGAGCGCCTGGAACAGGATGTCGTTGCCGGTCTGGTCGGTGCCCAGCACGTGGTAGTGCGGCCACACGGCCAACAACCAACCCAGCAGCAACAGCAAGGCGCTGCCGGTGCACAGCATGGCACGCCAGGGCATGGCGGTGCGGTTATGCCAGAGGGCACGCCAGGCAGCGGCAAAGGCCACACGAAAACCCGAGGTAGTGCCTGCCTTGGTGACTGCCTTGCCGATTGCCTGGTTGCGCAAGGCCAGCAGCACCGCCGCCAGCAGCCAGAGCAGCAGGCTGAGCACCAAGCCCAGTGCCAGGCCGCTGGCAGTGCGCCGCGCCACATCCGCCGCCCACTGCTGCGGCGGGTCGCTCAGGTGGCGCCCGCCAAATGCCAGGCGCGGAAAGTCGCGCACGCTGTGGCCGTTGACCAGCAGGCTCTCCTTGCTGAAGCCGTGCGTGCCCAGTGGCACCGAATACGAGGCTTCGCGCGCCTCGCGCGGGCCGGAGAGCAGGCCGTCCAGCAGCGACAGGGTGCTGGTGGCATAGGCAGGAGCCGCCTTGGCTGCCGCACCAGGTGCGGGTGGCAACAGGGGGCGGTAGTGCAGCGAATCGAGCAGCGCAATGCACACAAAGCACAGCAGCAGCACAGCCGCGCACATGGCGGGCGCCTGGTGCGCCACGGTGAGCCAAGGGCGCCGCAGCGTGGGGCTGCGCCAGGCGTGGCGCACATAGCCGATCAGCACCAGCACAATCAGCCACAGCACCACGTCGGTTGATAGCAAGACAATTTTTGGCATGGGGTAGGCAGCCTCAGCGCAGGCGCACGCGCGGGTCGGCCAGGCCGTAGGAAATGTCGGTCAGGATCAGGCCCAGGATGTACAGCGCCGAGCCCACAAACACCATGACCCGCACCACGGCAAAGTCTTGGGCGTTGATGGCGTCGATGGTGTAGCTGCCCAGACCCGGAATGCCAAAGAACGACTCCATCAAGAGCGCGCCCAGAAACAGCAGCGGCAGCACCGCCACCGTGCTGGTGAGAATGGGCAACAAGGCATTGCGCAGCACATGGCGAAACAGCACCACCGGCTCCGACAGGCCCTTGGCGCGGGCGGTACGCACGTAGTCGCGGCTGGCTTCCTCCAGAAAAATGCTGCGGTAAAAAATGGCCTCGCCGCCCAGGCGCGACAGCAGGCCCATGCACACCGGCAGGGCCAGGAACAGCAGCGCATCGACACCACCGGCATACCCGGAGATGGGCACCAGCTTGAGCAATCGGGAAAAGAAGTACTGCCCCATCAGGATGTAGAACAGGGCCGAGATCGACATCAGCAGCACCGCCAGGCCAAAGCCCCAGAAGTCCAGGTAGGTGGATTTGAAAAACACCATCAGCAGCGCAAACACCAGCACCGCAAAGGTGCCCAGCACAAAGGTGGGCAGCGCCAGCGCCAGCGAAGGCCCCATGCGCTGGCCGAGTTCAAAGCGGATGTCGCGCCCGCTGTCGGAGGCACCAAAGTCCAGCGCAAACAGCTGCACCGAGCGCTCGTAAAAAATGGTGTGGGTGAGCTTGCCCACGGCTTGGGCCTGCGGGTTCCACAGCAGGGGCTTGTTGTAGCCGCGCTCGATCTTCCATTTTTCGATCGCATCCTGCGACACGCGCTTGCCGCCTATGTTCATGCGCGCCATGTCGTCGGGGGTGTTGATGGCAAAGAACAGCACAAAGGTGAGCAGGTTCACGCCGACCAAAATCAGCAGGCCATAGAGCAGGCGGCGCAGGATGTAGTTCAGCATGGGGTGGCGCAACAGTGGGTGGGCTTCATGGCGCGGCCACCACCTGGCGTGCGGCGTTCTCCCGGTCGCGCAGGCGCCACACGCGCCAGGCAGGCAGCACGGCGGCCAGCAGCAGCACGAGCAGCAGGGGCAGGGGCCACCAGACGGGGTGGTTCCAGGCGCGTATTTTTTGCGCGCGCAGCGCCGGGTCCAGCCGCAGGTAGCCAATGTGGTTGCGGATGATTTGCGTGGGCTTGCCGTTGAACACCCACTGGTGGTACGCCGCTGCCGAAGTGGGAAAGTAGCCAAAACTCCACACCGCGTCCTGCTGCAGCAGGGTGATCATCTGGTCGATCAAGGCCTGCTTCTGCGGCCCGTCGTCCAGGAACTTCATTTGCGCATAGAGCCGGTCAAAGCTGGCGCTCTGGTAGTTGGAGTTGTTCTCGCCATTGCCCTGGGTGAGCGCCTTGGCGTTGGGGCCGTAGAACATAAAGAGAAAATTCTCCGCGTCCGGGTAGTCGGCCAGCCAGCCCCAGAAGTAGATTTGCGCCGAACCTTTGGTCATTTTTTCCTGGAAGCGGTTGTAGTCCGTGGCGCGTATTTCGAGCTGCACACCGAGCTTGGCAAACTGCTTCACATACCAGTCCAGCGTGGCGCGGTTGCCCGGGCCGTTGGCGCTCTGGTAGTCGTAGTTCAGCACCAGCGGTTGGCCGGTGTCTGCGTTGCGGCCATCGGGGTAACCGGCCTCGGCCAGCAGCTGTTTGGCGTCCGCCAAGGGGCGGCGCTGTGGCTGGCCCTGGGCACCCCGCACATAGACCACCGGGTTGAAGGCGGCGGGCCCATCTGCCCTGTAGCCAAACAGCGAGGGCGGCAGCGGGCCGTGGGCGGCCACGCCCTGGCCTTTCTCGAAGATGGCCACGTACTCCTCCCAGTCCAGCGCAATCGACAGGGCCTGGCGCAACTTGCGTTTGCGCGCGGCCTGCTCGGGCGTGCCGCCTCCGCCCAGCACCGGGTCCAGCCAGTTGAAGCCGATGTACCAGTTGTTGGCCTCGATGGCGGTGGGCAGGCGCAGGCCCTTGTCGCGGTACTCACGCGCCTTGTCGGGCGAGTCCGCCATGTCCACCAGCAGCGCGGTGCCACGGTCCAGCCGCTCAACGCCGGGCGTGTCGTAGTAGCCCTGCAAGAACTTGGCCTGCAAGGGCACGCTTTCTTTTTCGATGTCAAACACGATGCGGTCGATGAAGGGCAGGGGCTTGCCGCAGTCATCCAGATAGCCTTGGGCGCGGTCTTGCGCCTCGCCTTCGCAGGGGTACGCGGCGCCGTGGTAGTTGGGGTTGCGCTGCAGCACATGGCGGCGGTTTTCGGCGTAGTCGGTCAACATGTAGGGGCCGGTGCCCACCGGCCAGAAGTTCATAGTGAGGTTGTTGGCGGCCATGCCGGGCTGGGCATAAAACACCTCGGCCTCCCACGGCACGGGGGCGAAGAAGGTCATGGCCAGCCAGTATTTGAATTGCGGGTACTTGCCGATCAGGCGTATGCGCAGCGTGTGTGCATCCAGCGCCTGCACACCGTCAAAGGCGTATTGGCGAAAGTCCAGCAGCGGCAAGTCGCGGTCGGTGGGTGGCAGGTTTTGGCGCAGTTCGCGGTCCAGCTTGGCGATGCGTTCGCCGTAGGCCTTGAAGCCCACGATGTAGTCGGCCAGGGTGGAAAAGCCGGGCGACACCACGCGCGGTGTGGCCAGGCGGCGGATTGCGTACACATAGTCATCGGCCACCAGCTCGCGGGTGCCGGTGGCGGCAAAGTCGCCGATTGCGTGCTTCTTGGCCACGTACCCCGCCTGCAGGTGGTGGTAGACATAGCGGCCCTGGGCGTCCCTGGCAAAGGCCGGGTGCGGTGCAAACAGAATGCCGCTTTTGAGCGGGATATCCAGCACCGTCTGGGCCACCTGGGTGCCGTCGGCGTCATCGGGCAGGGGCTGGCCCGCCTGGTCCAGATAGGCGGGGTGCGCCAGCTGCGTGGCCGTGTTGCCGATCAGGGTGTAGGGCCGCTTGAGGAAGTGGTAGGTGTAGGGCGGCTCGTAGATCTGGTAGGTGAAGGGTGTCTCTTCGTTGGAGTAGGAGCTGGCCGGATCCAGGTGCTTGGGCGAGCGCTGCACCAAGGGCACAAACAGCGTGTTGGTAGCTTCGGAGCCGCGCGGGTGCGGGTTGTTGCTGGCCTCGCCGCAGCCTGCTTGCAGCAGCGCCAGCACTGTCACCAGCCACAGGCTCCAGCAGCAGAACAGGGAGGGCGAGCGCCAGCGTGCCACCTGCGAGCCTCAGTTCTCGATCTTGAAAACAAACTCTTGCGTGGCCACCACATCGCCCGGGCCGGACTGGCATTTGTACTGCAGCATGGCCGCGCGCACGGCCTGGTGGAACACCCGGGGGCCGGAGAGGATGGTCACCTCCACCACGGCGCCGTTGCGTATCACCGCGCGGGCGCGCACCACCCCTTGCGTGCCGTCCTGCAAGGCCTTGCGCGGCATCTCGGGCGTGACCTGGCTGGGGCAGGCGAGCTTGATGTCGGCCTGCACCGGGGCGCTGGGTGCTGCCGGAGTTGCCGGGGCTGGTTCTGGCGGTGGCGGCGGCGCAATCACGGGCGGTGCGGGGGGCGGCAGGGGCGCGGCTTCGATGACGGGCGCCGTGCTGGTGACCGGGGGCGGCACATCGGGCGGCGGCACAAAGGGCGGGGGCGGCGCCTGCGGTTTGGGCGCCTGCTGCGGCTTGACGATTTCTTTGGGCGGCGGTGGGGGTGGCGGCGGGATGATGACCTCTTCCACCAGCACCGCCTGCAGCGGCTTCTTCACCATTTCATAGGCGGTGCGCGCCGTGCCGGTGATGAGCGCGTAACCCAGCAGCAGGTGCAGCAGCACCACCACGGCAATGCCCACCAGGCGCCGCCCGGGCGCGCGTGGATGGTATTGCGGCTGGTTTGGCGGATGCAGGCCCAAGGTGTTCATGGCACAAACTGCTCACTGCCGATGACGGCGATTTTGGTGAGCCCTTTGCGCCGGGCGGTGGAGATGACGTGCGCAAAGACGGCGTAGCGGGCGTTCTTGTTGGGGCGTATGTGCACTTCGGGCTGCGGCTGCAGTTGCGCCATCTGCAGCATGTCCTGCTCCAGTTCGGGCGCGCTCACCGGCAAGCCTTGCCAGAACAGGGCGCTTTGCGCGTCGATATCGATCTGCACCTTGTCCGGTTTGGGCTGGTTGGTGGGTGGCTTGCCCACCGGCATGTCCATGTTGATGGCGTGCAGCTGGATGGGGATGGTGATGATCAGCATCACCAGCAGCACCAGCATCACGTCAATCAGCGGCGTGGTGTTGATGTCCATCATCACTTCGGGCTCGCCCGAGGCGGATTCGAAACCGGTGTGCATGGACATGGCTGGCTCCTTAACTGCCCAGCGGCGGCGGCTCGGTGATGAAGGCCACTTTGACAATGCCTGCGCGCTGGCAGGCGTACAAAATTTGGCCCACGCCCTCGTAGCGCGCAGCCAGGTCGCCGCGTATCTGCACCTCGGGCGGCGGGTCGGCGCGGGCCACTTTTTTGAGCTTGTCGACCAGCGCCTCGACATTGCTGATGCGGGCGTCGTACCAGTAGATGGTGCCTGCCGCGTCCACCGAGAGGATGACGTTCTCGGGCTTGCTCTGGCGCACCTCCACACGCTCCTTGGGCAGGGCCACGGGGATGGAGGTGGTGACCACCGGAATGGTGATCAGGAAGATGATCAAGAGCACCAGCATCACGTCCACCAGCGGCGTGGTGTTGATGGTGGAGATGACAGCGTCTTCGCCCTCGCTGCCGCCAAGCTGCATGGCCATGGCGTCAGCCCTGCGCAGCGCTGCCGAGCAGCACGGCGTGCAAGTCGCCACCAAAACTGCGCACATCGTCCATCACCGCCTTGTTGCGCCGCACCAGCCAGTTGTAGGACAGCACGGCGGGCACCGCCACGGCCAAGCCGATAGCCGTCATGATCAGCGCCTCGCCCACAGGGCCCGCCACCTTGTCAATCGAGGCCTGGCCGGAAATGCCGATGGCAGTGAGCGCGTGGTAGATGCCCCAGACCGTGCCAAACAAGCCGACAAAGGGGGAAGTAGAGCCCACGGTGGCCAGGAAGGCCAGGCCGCTTTGCATGTTGCTGTTGACCTTTTCCACCGAGCGGGCAATGCCCATGCTGATCCAGTCGGTGAGCGGCACGCGCCCCACCAGGCCCCCATGCTTTTTGCTGGCCTCCAGCCCGACCTGGGCAATGAAGTGGTAGGCGCTGCCCGCACTGAGGGCTGCCACACCCTGCTCCAGGTCGGGCGCATTCCAGAAGGTCTGCGCCACCTTTTTGGCCTCGCGCTTCATCTTGGCCTGCTCCAGCACCTTGACCACCAGGAAGTACCAGGAGCCCATGCTCATCAGCGCCAGCAGCAGGAGCACGGTCTTGGTGATGGCGTCGGAGTTCTTCCACAGCGCCTCGATGCCATAGGGATTGATGGACGCCGCATCGCCCGCGCCTGTGGCCGCGGCGGGCACCGTGCTGGCACTGATGGCGGGCGCAGCTGCGGGCGCGCTGGCGGGGGCGTCAACGGGCGCAGCGGTTTGCGCCCAGACACAGGGGCCTGCGAACAGCAAGCCGGTGGACACCGCCAGCCCCAATAGCAGTTGGCGCGTTGCCTGCAGAAAGTTCATATGCACGGGCTTGTCCTCCAAATGGGCGCCATGCGGCGCGGGGAGTGGCGTATGCCGGTCGCTTCTTTGCCACCATGGGTGTCAACTTAATGAATCGGGCCCTGCCAAGGGCTGCGCTTTCGCAAGGATTTGCACGATAGGCCGCCGTACCCTGCGCAGCCATGTTCCCTGTCGCTTTGCTGCCTGCGCTGCCCGCCGATGACCTGTTGCGCGATGCCAATTACCGGCGGCTGTGGGCCTCGGTGCTGATCAGTTCGCTGGGCAGCCAGGTCTCGCTGCTGGCGCTGCCCTTGTGTGCGGCGGTGCTGCTGGGCGCCTCGCCCACGCAAATGGGTTATCTGACAGGCATGGAGCTGCTGCCCTTTGTGCTGCTGTCCCTCCCCGTGGGCGTCTGGTTGGACCGCGTGCCCAAGCTGCCGGTCTACCGTGCGGGCGAAGCCCTGTTGGCCGTGGTCCTGGCCTCGGTGCCGCTGGCCTGGTATGCGGGCACCTTGTCCATGGCCTGGTTGTATGCGGTGGCGTTTGCCACCGGCTGCGGATTTGTGACCACGGGCGCGGCCTCACAAATTGTGCTGACGCAGGTGGTGCCGCGCGCGCGCCTGGTGGAGGCCAACGCCCGGAATGCCCTGGCGTCTTCGGGCGCCGATGTGGTGGGCCCGGGCCTGGCCGGTCTGCTGATCCAGCTCTTGGGTGCGCCGCTGGCTTTGCTGAGCGACGCCCTGATGCTGGCCTTGAGCGTGCTGATTCTGCGCGGCCTGCGCATCCCGCCAGCCGCCGGAGACACGGACAGAACGGCACCCCCGCACTTTTGGCGCGACCTGCAAACCGGCTTGCGCTTTGTTGCCAGCCAACCCTTGCTGGTGTCGATGGCGCTGACCATCGCCTGCGCGCAGCTGTTGATGCAGTGCGCCATGGTGGTGCCCATCCTGATTGCTACACGCGAACTGGGCCTCGATGCGCGCCAGGTGGGCCTGTGCTACGTGGGCCTGGGCGCGGGCACGGTGCTGGGCAGCCTGGGCGGCCACCGGCTCTCGCGCCGCATGGGGCCAGGCCCCTGTTTGTTGCTGGGCCTGGCACTCACGGGTCTGGGCTGGCTGCAGCTGGCGCTAGCACCCAATGGGCGCTGGGGCGTGGCCTCGTTGGTGCTGATGCTGTTTTGCTTTGGCGCGGGCGCGGTGCTGGCCATGGTCAACTTTCTGGCGCTGCGCCAGGCCGTCACACCGGCCCCTCTCCTGGGCCGCATGACCAGCAGCATGCGCTGGCTGAGCCTGCTGGGTGGCGCGCCGGGCGCACTGCTGGGCGGTTATGTGGGCCAGCATTGGGGGCTGCGCTCGGCCTTGGGCTTGGCAGGCGCAGGCACCTTGATGCTGGTGGCCGCGGCCTGGCGCTTTTCCGGGCTGCGCCGGGTGCGGGTGCTGCCTGGCTTGCCGACCTAGCTCCTTCAAGACGCCAAATAGCGCCGCTCCAGATGCGCTTTGAAGTACATCGGATTGAGCGCCTCGCCGGTGGCGCGCTGCACCAGCGTGTCGGTGTCCCACAGGCTGGCCTGGCTCCAGATGTGGGTCTGCAACCAGTCCATCACCGGCGAGAAATCGCCTGCGGCGATGTGCGCATCCAGATCGGGGTGCAGCGTGCGGATGCTGGCAAAGTACTGCGCCGCGTACATGGCGCCCAGGGTGTAGCTGGGGAAGTAGCCAAAGCTGCCGCTGGGCCAATGGATGTCTTGCAGGCAGCCGTTCCGGAAATTGCCGCGCGTGTCCAGACCCAGGTAGGCCTGCATTTTTTCATCCCAGGCGGCGGGAACATCGGCGGCCTGCAATTCGCCATCAATGAGCGCACGCTCAATCTCGAAACGCAAAATGACGTGGGCCGGATAAGTGAGTTCGTCGGCGTCCACGCGGATGTAACCGGGTTCGACCCGGGTCAGCAAACGGGCCAGGTTCCCGGCCGAAAACGCGTCCTGCGGCCCCAGGTGCTTTTGCACCAGCGGTGCAATGCATTGCAAAAACGCCGGGCTGCGGCCCAGCTGCATTTCAAACGACAGGCTCTGGCTTTCGTGGATGCCCATGGAGCGCGCCCGCCCCACCGGCAGGTGCAGCAGTTCGCGCGGCAGGTTTTGTTCGTAGCGGGCGTGGCCGGTCTCGTGCACGATGCCCATCAGGCTGCGCACAAAGTCGTCGTCGGTGTAGCGGGTGGTAATGCGCACGTCTTCGGCCACGCCGCCACAAAACGGATGCGTAGAGATGTCCAGCCGCCCGCCCTCAAAATCAAAGCCCAACAGGCCCATGACCTCCACACCCAGAGCCTTTTGCCGTTCAATGGGGAACGGGCCTATGGGCTGCAGCACGCTCTGCTGCGCCTGCTGCGCGCGTACCCGTTGAACGAGGTCGGGCAGCCACGTTTTGACTGCGCCGAACACACCTTCGATCTGCGCAGAGCGCGCGCCCGGCTCAAACTTGGCCATCAGCGCGTCATAGGGGCTCACGCCTTGGGCCTGTGACAGCAGCTGTGCCTCTTCGCGCGCCAGTCGCACCACGGGCTCGAAATTTTTGAGAAAACCTTGCCAGTCATTGGCCTTGCGCTGCGCGCGCCAGGCGTGCTCACACGCGGATGCGGCCAGCGACTGTGCCTCCACCAGGCGTTCGGGCAGCAGGTTGGCAAGCTCCCAGTCACGCCGCATCTCGCGCAGGTTGGCGCGTTCTGCGCTTTGCAAGGGCTCGTCGGCAGCTGCCTGCAGCAGGCCTTTCAGATTGGCGTCGGTCAGCGTCTGGTGCATCAGCACCTGCAGCTCGGCCAGCGCGGCACCGCGCGCGCCATTGCCCTTGGGCGGCATCATGGCCGCCTGGTCCCAACCGGCCAGGGCACCCAGGTGGCTATAGCGGTACAGGCGGGTAAAGGTGGGGATGAGCGCGTTGTAGGCGGGCGTGGACGCCGAAGTGGCAGTGGCAGGGCTTTTCATATACGCAAATGTAATTAAGAAGTGACGATTAAGTAGTTTGTGCTTGAACGACCGACTTCCAGAATCCATCCATCGCCCCCTTGCGTGGCCATTATTCCGGAGTTGACATGACAGACCGCAGCGTTTTTCTTCCCTTTTTTCGTCTGGCCGCCAGCCTCGCCTTGGGTGCAGCAGCCTTGGGTGGCGTGCACAGCGCTTTCGCGCAACCTGCCCCCATCACCCTGCTTAATGTGTCCTACGACCCGACCCGCGAGCTCTATGTGGAAACCAACGCCGCCTTCACCAAAACCTGGAAGGCCAAGACCGGCCAGGACGTCACCATCAAGCAAAGCCACGGCGGCTCGGGCAAACAGGCGCGCTCGGTGATTGACGGATTGGACGCCGACGTGGTCACCCTGGCCCTGGCCGGCGACATTGACGCCATCAGCAAAAACGGTGGCTGGCTGCCCAAAGACTGGCAAAAGCGCCTGCCCCACAACTCCGCGCCCTACTCCAGCACCATCATCTTCGCCGTGCGCCAGGGCAACCCCAAGGGCATCAAGGACTGGGACGATCTGATCCGTGCCGACGTGAAAGTCATCACCCCCAACCCCAAGACCTCGGGCGGCGCCCGCTGGAATTATTTGGCGGCCTGGGAATTTGCCAAACGCAAGTACGGTGGCGACGCAAAGGCCAAAGACTTCGTGGCCAAGCTGTATGCCAACGTGCCGGTGCTCGACACCGGCGCGCGCGGCTCCACCATCACCTTTGCCCAGCGCAACCAAGGCGATGTGCTGATTGCCTGGGAGAACGAGGCCTATTTGCTGGAAAAAGAGTTTGGCGCCAGGTTTGATGTGATCGCACCCCCTTTGAGCATTCTGGCCGAGCCGCCGGTGACCGTGGTCGACAAGAACGTGGACAAAAAGGGCACCCGTGCCGTGGCCGAGGAATATTTGAAATTCCTCTACACGGAGGATGGCCAGGACATTGCGGGCAAGAATTTCTATCGCCCCGCTGCATCCGAAAAAGCCAAGGCGAAATACGCCAGCCAGTTCGCCAAGATCAAGCTCTTCAGCATTGATGAAGCCTTTGGCGGCTGGGAGAAGGCGGACAAGGAGCACTTTGCCGACGGCGCAAGCTTCGACCAGATTTACACCAAGAAGTAAACACCGCGCATCACTCCACAGACCACGCCCTGTCCGTACTACGGGTTGCCGCAAGCCCCCCGGAGCGCTCACGCGAGACGCTCTGCTTTATCCCATGGGCTTGACTTCCATCACCTGAATGGAAGCGCTCGGGATTTGCAGGTGCGGATGGCTTTGGTAGGCCTCTGCCACGGCTTCGTGCGAGGCACCCTGCGCCATCGAAACCAAAACAATGTCGTTGCGCGTATCGGAAACGGTGGCGGCCACCACGTTCTTGGTCTTGCCGCCAACTTCGGTGCTCAGAATCATGTCAGCGTGGGCCGCGCTCCATGCAGCCCAGTCCTGCATCATCTTTTTTTCTGACGCTTCTCTTTGCTGCGGATCGGTCTTTTGCCATTCCGCCATGGTGGCCAGGGGAATAGAGAAGAAAACCATGAACTTCTTTGCAACAGGATCTGACATCACGTGCTCCTTGTAGTTTCCGGGTGGGTCGTGCTGAACGCCGTGCGGATGTTGCACCATTTTTTGACGCTGCGGCGCCGCTGAAAGACCCTAGTCCCCTAGTCAATCATCCTGATTGCCGGGCCGCTGCCCGTGGCCTAAATTGCAAAGCTTCCAGTCAAGCAAAAACAACGTCCCACAGAAGACAAGGAGACAGGCCATGAGCACTTCCGTAGCCATTCACCCCGCCATCGACGCGGGCATCAAGCCCGCCACCCCCGGTTTTGGCGGGGGCACCTTGCACTGCAAGTGCGCCACCGACCAGGTGGAGGTGCGCATCAGCGCGCAGACCGCGCACAACCATGCCTGCGGCTGCACCAAGTGCTGGAAACCCAAGGGCGCGCTGTTTGCGCAGGTGGCGGTGGTGTCACGCGACAAGGTGCAGGTCACCGCCCACCCGGAAAAGCTCAAGGTGGTGGACAGCAGTGCCACCATCCAGCGCTACGCCTGCACCGGCTGTGGCGTGCACATGTTTGGTCGCATTGAAAACAAGAACCACGCTTTTTATGGCCTGGACTTTGTGCACACCGAGCTGTCGGACGCCAGCGGCTGGGCGCCGCCCGAATTCGCCGCCTTCGTGTCGTCCATCATCGAGTCCGGTGCCGACCCCGCCAACATGCCCGCCGTGCGCGCGCGCCTCAAAGCGCTGGGCCTGGAGCCCTACGACTGCCTGTCGCCCGCGCTCATGGACTTCATTGCCACCCACACCGCCAAGCAAAAGGCCACGGCCTGAATGGCGTTTCAAACGGGTTAGGTGGACAGGTTCTGCGCGTGAAAGCGCAGATGGCTCTCAATGAAACTGGCAATGAAAAAATAGCTGTGGTCGTAGCCTGCGCGCATGCGCAGGTCCAGCGCCACACCGGCTTGTTGGCAGGCTTGCTGCAAGAGCTCGGGTTTTAATTGGGTTTGCAGGAATTGGTCGCTTCCGCCCTGGTCCACCAGCAGGGTCGGGCCCTTCCAGCCCCGGCTCGCTATCAAGGCGCAGGCATCGTAGTCTTTCCATGTTTCCTGGTCCGGCCCCAGATAACCCGCCAACGCCTTCTGCCCCCAGGGGCAGTGTAGGGGCGACACAATGGGCGCAAAGGCGGACACCGAGCGGTACAGCGCCGGGTTGCGCAGCGCCAGCACCAGCGCGCCGTGGCCGCCCATGGAGTGGCCGAAGATGCCGCAACGCTTGGGGTCCACCGCAAAGTGTGCCGCAATGACCTCGGGCAGCTCCCGCGTCACATAGCTGTCCATACGAAAGTTCTGCGCCCAAGGGGCCTGTGTGGCATCCACATAAAAACCCGCGCCCAGGCCAAAGTCGTAGCTCTCGGCCATGCCGGGAATGTCCAGCCCGCGCGGGCTGGTGTCGGGTGTGACGATGGCCACGCCGAGCTCGGCCGCCACCCGCTGCGCCCCGGCCTTGATGACAAAATTTTCTTCCGTGCAGGTCAGGCCCGAGAGCCAGTACAGCACCGGCACCGGGCCCGCCTGGGCCTGTGGCGGCAGGTACACGCCAAAGCGCATGGTGGTGCCGGTCTGCTCGGACACATGGCTGTAGACACCCTGTGTGCCCTCAAAGCACAGGTTCTGGCTGATGGTGGTGAGGGCGGATGGGGTGGAAGCGGTGGTGTGCATAGGTCGCCCATGCTAAACCTTGCGCAGGCCCGAAACCTACTGGGGTGTTTATGCAGGGGGATGCGCAAAGTACCTGGGCTCCAGGCACCATTGAATGTTTGCAAGCAGACATTTCAAACCTGGCCCAAGGTGCAACGTGGGAGATTCAGGCGACATGTCCACCACTACACCACCGCCATCCCACCCCGGCCCCAGCCTGCAGACCCCGCCCGCGGAGCCCACCGTCTTTGTGGTGGACGACAACGTGGCCCTGGCGCGCAGCCTGTGCTGGCTCATCGAATCGGTGCAACTCAGGGCAGAAAGCTTTGCCTCGGCCCAGGCCTTTCTGGACCAGTTTGATGCCGCGCGCCCGGGCTGCCTGCTGCTCGATGTGCGCATGCCCGGCATGAGCGGGCTGGACCTGCAGCAGCGGCTGGCGGCACGCACCACGACCGGGCCGCAGCTGCCCATTCTCTTCCTCAGCGGCCATGGCGACATCCGTATGGCCCTGCGCGCGCTCAGGGCCGGTGCGTTTGACTTCATTGAAAAGCCTTTCCATGAGCAGGAGCTGCTGGACAGCATCCACTACGCGCTATGCGCCGATGCGGCCAGGCGCGGCCAGCACCGGGAGCGTGCAGTGCGCCAGGCATTGCTGGAGCGCCTGACCCAACGCGAGCGCGAGGTGCTGGAGTGCATCGTGCAGGGCCTGTCCAACAAAGCCATTGCCAAGGCCTTGGGCCTGAGCGCCAAAACCGTGGAAGTGCACCGCGCCAGCCTGATGGCCAAGCTGGGCGCGCATTCGGTGGCCGCTCTGGTGCGCCTGGCCCTGCAAAGCGAGGCCGACAGGTCGCATACCGGCGCGGGATGGTCGCCAGGCTGAAGGCGAGCCCGGATGCTGGCGGTATCCTATGCGGTGTTGAAATACCGCCTCAGACCAGCAAGCCTTTTTTGCATGACCACTTTCACCCCGCTTCACGCCCTGTTGGGCGGCCTGCTGATTGGCATGGCGGCCACGCTGCTGCTCTGGCTCAACGGCCGCATTGCCGGGGTCACCGGCATGCTCGTCGGCCTCCTGGTTCAACCCTCCGCCAGCCAGGCCTGGCGTTTGTTGTTCCTGCTGGGTCTGGTGGCCGGCACTGCCGCTTACAGCCTGTGGGGCGAGGCCACGCCGGTGCGCCAGGGTTTTCCGGTGCCGCTGCTGGTGCTGGGCGGCCTGTTGACGGGCTACGGCACAGCGCAAGCCAATGGCTGCACCAGCGGCCATGGCGTCTGTGGCCTCGCGCGCTTTTCAGTGCGTTCACTGGTGGCCACCGCCACCTTCCTGGCTGTAGCCCTGTGCACCACCTGGCTGGTGCGCCATGTGGGGGGCATCGCCGCATGAACCGCGCAGCCCTGCGCCATCTGGCGGCGCTGGCCAGTGGGGCGGTGTTTGGCCTGGGCCTGTCGCTGGCGCAAATGACCAACCCCGACAAGGTGCTGAACTTTCTGGACCTGGCAGGCAAATGGGACCCGAGCCTGCTGCTGGTGCTGGGCGGTGCGGTGGTGCTGACGGCCCTGGGTTACCGTCTGGTCATGAAACGCCGCACGCCGCTGTGGGACAGCCAATTCCACCTGCCGCTGGCCCGTTCGGTCAGCCGTCCACTGCTCATCGGCTCGGCCCTGTTTGGCATGGGCTGGGGGCTGGCCGGTTACTGCCCGGGCCCGGCCATTGCATCGCTGGGCTTTGGCAATCCGGAGGCCCTGTGGGTGCTGCCCGCCATCGCGGCCGGTGCCGCCCTGCAACGCTGGAGCCACGCCCGCCCAAGCGCAGACATTGACTGACCTTTAACTACCCATCCTATGCAAGAAGACCGCGCGCAAGACACCGAAATCGAATGGCCCACCTGGCTGGTGGGCCTGGCCGTTTGGAGCAGCTGGTTCTTGCTGGTGGGCAGTTACGGCAGCATCCCGCCCTGGGTATCCACCGGCCTCTTGATCGTGCTGCTGGCCTGGTACATGAGCTTCCAGCACGAGCTCACCCATGGCCACCCCACGCGCAACGAAACGATCAACCGCCTCGTCGGCCTGCCGCCGCTCTCCATCTGGTACCCCTTTGACACCTACAAGGCAGACCACCTCAAGCACCACGACGACGCGCACCTGACCGAGCCCGGTGTGGACACCGAGAGCAACTACATCACCCCGGAGCAGGCCGCTGGCATGGGCACGGTGGCCCTGTGGCTGTACAAGAGCCAGCGCACCGTGCTGGGCCGCCTGCTCATAGGCCCGGCCATCGTCATCGTGAGCCTGGGCACGCGCATCGTGCGCGGCATGCGGGCGGGCGACTGGGCGCAGTTCCGGGTCTGGGCCGTGCACCTGCCGCTGGTGGCCCTGCTGCTGTGGACCATGGAGCGCTACACCAGCCTGTCGGCCTGGCACTACTGCTTTGGCATGGCCTACCCGGCCCTGGGCGTGGCCATGCTGCGCTCGCTCTACGAGCACCGCCCGGGCACACTGCCCGCGCACCGCACCGTCATCAACGAGGCGGCCGCCCCCTGGCGCCTGCTCTACCTGAACAACAACTACCACGTGGTGCACCACGCCTACCCGCAACTGCCCTGGTACCAGATTCCCGGGCGCTACGCCGCCGACCGCGCGGCCTGGAAAGCGGGCAATGGCGGCTTTGTGCTGCCGGGCTACGTCTACCTGATTCGCCACTTTGCCTGGCGCACCGTGGACAACCCGGTGCTGGCCGCCCCGGCCACCGCGCCACAGCGCGTGCCCAAGCCCGCACACGCAGCGGCCAAGCCCTGAAGGCGCGCGCCATGCAGGCCGCGCTGCCCATGTACTTTCCGCCGCACGGGGCGCTGCAGGCTTTCTGGGCGGCGCTGGCCGAACACTTGCGCGCCGACCCGCAGGTGTCTGCCCTGGACATCCCCCAAGTGCTCAGCCACGGCGGCGACTGCCATGTGCAGTGGCTTGAGAGTGACTTGCTGCTCAGCCAGGCCTGCGGCTACCCGCTGGTAACGCAGCTGGCAGGCAAGGTGCAGCTGGTGGGCAGCTTCGCCTATCGCGCGCCCGGTGTGAACGGCATCCATTGCCGCAGCCAGCTGATTTGCCGCGCCAGCGACCCGCGCGCATCTTTGAAAGCCTTTGCGGGCGGCACGCTGGCCTTCAACGACACCATCTCGCAGTCCGGCTACAACGCCCTGCGCCACCTGGTGGCCCAAACGACCAGCGCACCCCGCCCCTTTTTTGCCGCCACAGTGATGACGGGTGCGCACTACCGCTCGATCGACGCGGTGCACACGGGCCAGGCCGACCTGGCCGCTGTGGACGCCGTCAGCTGGGCGCTGTGGCTGCAGCACAACCCGGCACTGGCCAGCGGGCTGCGGGTGTTTGGCCAGACCGAAGCCTACCCGGGCCTGCCGCTCATCACCGCGCTGCACACCCCGCCCGTGCTGCTGGCCGCGCTGCGCCGCGCCTTGCACACCCTCGCCACCGATGCGGCCCACGCCGGCGTGCGCGCACCGCTGTTGATCAGCGGCTTTGAGGCCACCACGCTGGCCGATTACCAGCGCTGCCTGGACATGCAGGTGCAGGCCTTTGCAACAGGCCTGCACAGCCTCTGATGGCAGGCAGCGCGCGCTGCCGGATCGGTCGGTAGCGTTCGCCAGGCGCTGAATGGCTCAGGTGCGCCAAGGGCCCGGCTGTCAGGCCAGATGGGCCTTGAGGAAGGCCATGGTGCGTTGCCAGGCCAGTGCGGCGGCAGCGGCGTCAAAGCGCGGCGTAGTGTCGTTGTTGAAACCATGTTGCACACCGGCGTAGGTATAGGCCTCATAGCGCTTGCCTGCGGCCTTGAGCGCGGCCTCATAGGCGGGCCAGCCTGCGTTCAGGCGCTCGTCGGCTCCGGCGTAGTGGATCAACAGCGGCGCATGGATTTTGGGCACATCTTGCGCTGGCGGCTGGCCACCATAAAACGGCACAGCCGCGCGCAGCTCGGGCATGGCTGTGGCCAGGTAGTTGGCAATGCCGCCGCCCCAGCAAAAGCCCACCACGCCCAAATGCCCATTGCCCTCGGCACTGGTCAGCAGGTATTTGCCAGCGGCCAGAAAGTCGGCGCGGGACTTGGCCGGGTCGAGCTTGGCAAACAGCTCGCGGGCCTTGTCTTCGTCGCCAGGGTAGCCGCCCAGCGGGCTCAGGGCGTCGGGGGCAAAGGCCAGAAAGCCGTCCAGCGCCAGGCGCCGCGCAATGTCTTCGATGTGCGGATTGAGACCGCGGTTTTCATGCACCACCAGCACCGTGGGCAACTTGGCCGCCGTGCCTGCGGGCCGGGCCAGGTAGCCGCGCACCGTGCCGCTGCCCTGGGGTGATGCAAACTCCTGGTAGCGGGTCTGGAGGCGCGCATCCGTGGGCGCCACCTGCTGGGCCTGGGCAAACTGCGGGCTGAGCGCGGCCAGCAAACCCGCAGCGGCTGCAGCGGAACCCGCATAGCGCGTGGCTGCGTCCAGAAAGCCCCGGCGGCTCAGGTCGCCGTGCACATAGCGGTCAAACAGTTGCAGCACTTCGGGCTGGAAATCCTGGGCGGTCAGTCGGGTCATGGTGTGGTCTTTCTCATGGGCTGGCGGGGTTGGAGGAAGCTCGTACTATCCGGCATGTGCCCTTTTTCAACCCTTTTGCAGGAGACAAGCCATGACGACTGGAACGGTCAATTTGCACCGCGTGCTGCGCGCCCCGCCAGAACGTGTTTACCGCGCCTTTCTGGATGCCGGAGCGCTGGCCAAGTGGCTGCCACCCTATGGCTTTACCTGCAGCGTGCAGCAGTTCGAGGCCCGCGTGGGCGGCAGCTTTCGCATGGCCTTCAGCAACTTCGGCAACGGCAGCAGCCACAGCTTTGGCGGCGAGTACCTGGAGCTGGTGCCCTTTGAGCGCATACGCTACTGCGACCGCTTTGACGACCCCAACCTGCCCGGTGTGATGCAGGTCACCGTGGAGCTGAAAAAGGTGCTGTGCGGCACCGCCCTCCACGTGGTGCAGGAGGGCATACCGGAGCTGATTCCGGTGGAGATGTGCTACCTGGGCTGGCAGGAATCGCTGCTGCAACTGGCCCAGCTGGTGGAGCCCGAGATTGCGGGTTAGGCACTCAGGCCGGGCGCTCGGATGCGGCGCCTGCGCAGGGCTGCAGCCCGCCTCAACAGGCCGGGCGTGCGCGCGCCAGCAGCTTGCCGTGTGGCACGGTGGGCAGGCGCGAAAACAGGTTGCGGCAGTAGCCCTGGATGGCCAGGCACTTGTTGATCTCGTCCACCGGCAGGGGGCCTGAGACCACCACGATATCGTCGGCACGGGCCCAGGAGCCCGCCGCGCGCAGGCGCCTGCGTGTGTTGCTGGCCCAGGAGTGGATGCGCTGGGGGCTGCCGTGCTCGTGCAACGCGCCGGTGCTGCGGTCAAAGGCAATGGCGACGGTGTCGGTTTTGAGGCGCAGGCGGTGCTCGCCGGTGACCTTGCTGGCGGCGCTGGCCAGATCGTACAAATGGTAGTTGCCCTCTTTGAGCTGGTACTGCAATTCCATGGAATCTCCTCGTTGCAGGCATTGTGTGGGGCTCGCCCGCGCATGAAGGCCTGAACAAGGTGGCCAATCAGGTCCAGTCGCGGCCTTAGGCGCGCTTCACACTCCTGGGAACCTATTCCCTCGGATCACAACATTTGGTGGCAACTGCACCAGGGATGTTGCAATTGGCCCGGCGCTTGCGCGCGGTGGCGGGGCTAGCATCGCCTTTCATTCTTTTTGAAAGCGCCACGATGTCTACGCAAACCCCTTTTTTTGGCAAACGTCCCGCTGAATCGCTCGCACCCCGGCCGAGCCAGGCCCCGGTGCAAAACCCCATTCACCCGCCCGTACAGCACCTGCCCAGCACAGCCGTGCCCGCCCCCAACGGTGCGCCCACCAAGGAAGGCGGCAGCAAGCTCACGGTGGGCCCGAACATCAAACTCAAGGGCGTGGAAATCACCGACTGCGACACGCTGGTGGTGGAGGGCACGGTGGAGGCCACCATGGACTCACGCGTCATGCACATCACCGAAATCGGGGCCTTCAAGGGTTCGGCCGAAATTGACTATGCCGAGATCCACGGCGAATTCAACGGCGACCTGACGGTGCGCGACAAGCTGGTGATTTATGCCACCGGGCGCGTGAGCGGCAAGATCCGCTATGGCAAGGTGGTGATTGAAGAAGGCGGCCAGTTGATGGGCGACATCCAGTTTGGTGCCACGCAGAAGGCCCGGGAACTGCCACCCGCAAGGGTCGGGGTGCTGACCGCGGCCTGAAGCCCGGCGCGGCAATGGCGGCATTTTTCAGGTGGTTTTGGCCACTGCGCGCACAATGTCCGCCATGAACGCTTTCAGCTCCTTTGCCAACCAGACCCTGCGTGGGCTTGCGCGCTTGTTCACGCTCGCCCTGCTGGGCACGTTTGTCGCCAGCCTGCTGCTGCTCGGTGTGGCCGTGGCCTTGCTCTCGGTGCTGTGGTCGCTGCTGCGCGGCAAGCGCCCGGCAATGTTCACCGTGTTCAGCACCTTCCAGCAGGCCTCACGCCAGTTCGGCCAGCGGCGCGCGGGTGCACCGCGGGGAACAGCGGCGTCCGACGCAGGCGAGGTGGTGGATGTGCAGGCGCATGAAGTGCGCCAGGCCTTGGGCGGTACGCAACAGCGCTAGCGGCAGGGTCTGCGGCACAGGCTAAACGCCGTCGTCCTCTGCGCCCGAGCGCCCACTGCGCGCAATCGAGCGCAGCAACCACACGCCGCCCAGCACCGCGGCCACAAAACCTAAAAAACCAAACAGCGGCAGTCCGAACAGCGTGGGGCCGCCCTGCACGTTCATCACAATCGACGAGCCCACCACCAGCGCTGCAATCAGCAAGGCCATGGACAGGCGGCTGGCGGCGCGGTCGATCTGGTCGCCCACGCGCTTGAGGTGCAGCAGGTCGATGGCCACGTGGAAGCGCCCACGCCGCGCGTTGTGCAAGAGGCGCGACACATCGTGGGGCAGTTGCTCGGCCACGGCCAGCGTGCGCCGCAGCGCAGCCCAGGTGCGCGCCATCAGGGCCTTCGGCGTATAGCCCGTCATCAGCACCTGGCGCAGCAGGGGTGCGGCCAGGGTGACGGCGTGAAAGCCCGGGTCCAGCCCGCGGCCCATGCTCTCGAGCGAGACAAAGGCCTTGATCAGCAGGGCCAGGTCCGGCGGCAGGCTCAGGGTGTGCTCGCGCAGAATGGCGGCCAGGTCGCCCAGCATCTGGCCCAGGTTCAGATCGGCCAGGCGGCTGCCGTGGTACTGGTCGACAAAGTCTTCGAGCTCGGTTTCCAGCTGCGACTGGTTCACGCTGTGGCCGTCACCCGCCCAGTCCAGCAGCACCTCGGCCACGCTGTGGGCCTGGCGCTCCACCAGCCCCAGCAAGAGTTGCAGCAGTTCGGCGCGGCGCCGCTCGGAGAGGCGCCCGACCATGCCAAAGTCGATGAAGGCGATGCGGTTGCCCGGCAGCTAAAACACATTGCCCGGATGCGGGTCGGCATGGAACAGGCCGTCGCGCACGATCATGTTGAGCACCGCGCGGGCACCCCGTTGCGCCAACAGCTTGCGGTCGAAACCCGCTTGTGGCGTGAGCCGTTCGAGCTGGTCGCCTGGCACGCCGTCCACATAGTCCTGCACGTTCAGGCGCGCACCGGTGTGCTCCCAGTGCACGGCGGGAATGCGGATGAATGCCAGGCGCAGGAGGTTGCTGGCAATGCGTTCGGCATTGCGGCATTCGGCTGCCAGGTCGAGTTCACGGCGCAGGGACTTGGCCAGCTCGCGCACCAGGCGCTGCGGGTGGTAGGGCTTGAGCCATTCCAGCTCGGACTCGGCCAATGCGGCCAGGCGCGCCAACAGCGCCAGATCGGCCTCAATCACCTCGCTGATGCCGGGGCGGCGGATTTTGACCACCACCTCGCGTCCGTCGTGCATGCGCGCCCGGTGCACCTGGGCAATCGAGGCGGCCGCCAGCGGCTCGGGGTCGAACCAGGCAAACACGTCTTCAGGCGCACCGCCCAGGTCCAGCTGCAACTGCGGCCGCAGGCGGTCGAGCGACACGGCAGGCTGCAGGCGCGCGAGATCGGCCGCATGGTCCCAGCGCAGCGCGTGGCCTGCACGCTCCAGGCGCTGCGCCAGCCCCAGACGTCGCACCACATCGCCAAAGCCGTGGCGCACCAGGATGGCGGCAATTTCATACAGCCGCCCGAGGTCACGCACGGCGAACAGGCGGTCGGTGAACATGGGGAACTTTGTGAAGGCCAGTGGTGCAAACCACCATAGCCCGCGCCGTGTTCGGGCGCATGCGAATTCGCAAGCGGGCAGGGCTTACATTGCGTAAATCCAACCCTTCACAGGCGGCCCTCATGAAAACACCCATCTCCGAGCTGTCCGTTCTTTTGTCCAGCATGGAGCCGGTGGTGAACCCCGGTGTCTATGTCTACACCTCGGTGGCGCATGGTGTTGACATTACCCAGATTCCCGCCATCGCAATGATTCAGGAGCAGGAGGGCACCACGCTGGTTCTTCTGGAAGAGCACGCCACGCGGCTGGGCCTGCCGGTGCTGTTGCGCTGCGCCTGGATCACGCTCAACGTGCATTCAGACCTGCAGGCCGTGGGCCTGACAGCCGCCTTTGCCCGGGCCCTGGGCGATGCGGCCATCAGCTGCAATGTGGTGGCCGGGGCTTACCACGATCACATTTTTGTGCCGGTGGAGCAGGCGGGTCGGGCCGAGGCGGCGCTGCGGCAATTGCAGGCCAAGCACGCCACGCCTGCAGCCGGCTGAAGTCTCGCGGCGGCCAAGCGCCGAGTGTCCCGGACGTGCGTCGCCCCAGGGCCGTCGACCCTGGCGCCTTGTGGATCGGGATTGGCCAGCGCACAATCCCGCCAGGGGAACAGGAGAACACCTATGTCAGCTGTCACCGACTTGCTTGCCATTGGCGAGACCATGCAGGATTACTTCGAGGGCATGCACCGCGGCGACACGGCCCTGCTGCGCAAGGCCTTCCATCCAGACGCCTGTCTGTTTGGCTACTACGACAACGCCTATTCACGCATAACCCGCGAAGAGTGGATCGCCGAAGTCGAAGCCATGGCCAAACCTTCAGAGAGCGGCGAAGCGTTTGACATGCGCATCGTAGCCACCGACATCACCGGGCCTACGGCCGTGGTGAAGGTGGTGGTGCTGTACGTGGGCCAGCGCTACACCGACTATCTGACGCTGATGCAGTTTGGTGGTGCTTGGGCCATCATCAACAAGTCCTACCACCACGATTGACAGCAACAGCGCCGGCTTCAGGGCCTGGCGGACAGGGCCGCCTTGGCATGCCGCTGGTTGTTGCAGCGGCCGTGGCTGATGGCCAGGTTCTCCAGGTGGCTGCTGCCGCCTTCACTTAGCGGCTGTATGTGTTCCAGCGTGGCCTCTGCTGGCAGCACGTGTTCGCCGCACATCCAGCAAGGCACCACGCCGTGCAGCTGGCGCGCCACGGTTTTGTAGATCTTGTCGCGGGTCAGGCCGAGGCGGCTCATGCGGGCGGCCTCAGGGGCTGGCGGGTGGCCGTGCAAAGCCGGATGCGGCCCAGGCCTCGGCGCTGCGGGCCGTGAGCTTGAAGGCGGGCGACACCGCCGCGCGCCCCAGCTCTTCTTCGAATTCGTCAGTGGCCAGCAGGCTGGCGGTGGCGCCGTCTTCATCCGGGACGATGGCCATGGCCACCCGCACGCTGCGCCCCGCCAGCGTGATGTTCACGCTGCGGTTGAGCTGGGCATACAGCTGCTGCTCGTGCCTGCGGATCACTTCGGAGGCGGTCTTGACCAGGGTGTTGAAGGCGGCAACGTCCAGCGGCTTGGGGTTCTTTTTGTCGCGCCCCATGGTCCAGGGCCCAACGAGTGCGGGCTCGGACTCGCCGTGCAGCAGCATGGCCACGGCCCAGCCGTCATCGTCTTCGTTTTTGATGACGCGCGCGGTCCAGCGCGCATCGCTCCACAGGCGGTCCTGGTGGATGGGTTCAGGGGCGTCGGTCATGGCGCTATTGTCGCGCCCAGCGTTTGGGCAGCATGGAGGCCAGCACGCCGTCTTTCAGGAACACATGGTGGTAGAGCGCGGCCACCGCGTGCAGACCGGCCAGCCAGACCAGCGCGTCGCCCAGGAAGCCATGCACGTCGCCCCAGTTGGCCAGATGGGCGATGGGGGATTGGGCAATCAGGGGCATCTGGTCCACGCGCAGGCCACCGAGCAAGGTGAGCGGATGGCCTTCACTGCCCAGCGCCAGCAGGGCCGTCAACGGCAGGGCCAGCAGCAGGGTCCACAGGGTCAGGTGCGTCAGGCGGGCCAGCCGGTCCATCCAGACACCGGCCTCAAAGCGGGGAGCCGCCGGGCGCACCGCCACCCAGAGCAGGCGCAGCACGGTGAGCGCCAATACCAGCAGGCCCAGGCTTTCGTGCCAGACGATGTCGCTGCGGCTGGCCGGGTCCACGCCGCTGCGCATGAGGCGGCCAAAGCCGCCGGGGCCGAGAATGAAGGCAATGCCCACAGCGATGGCGGTAAGCCAGTGGAAGGCGCGGCTGAGGGCGTCGTAACGGGTAGAAGAGGATGCGTACATACACTGGCCTTGTTTTTGTGGGAACAGGGTGCCAGTATGCGCAAGCTTTGTTAATCCCGGATTAAGCTGCACACCGACCCGACCATCTTGTCCGCCTTGACCACCATGAGCACCATGAGCACCCAAGCCGCGCCATCCGCTGCCCGCGCCACCTTCACCTTGCGCTGTGGCACGGCACCGCTGCTGATTTCCATCCCGCATCTGGGCACCGCGCTGCCGCCGGACGTGGCCAGCCGCATGCAGCCAACGGCCGCCCTCACCCAGGACACCGACTGGCACCTGGACCGGCTCTATGCCTTTGCCCACGCCCTGGGCGCCTCGGTGCTGCAGGCCCACGTGTCGCGCTATGTGATTGACCTGAACCGCCCGCCCGGTGGCGAGAGCCTGTACCCCGGCCAGAGCACCACCGGCCTGTGCCCCACCGAAACCTTTCACGGTGAGCCGCTGTACCTGCCGGGTGCCGGGCCGGACGCCGCCGAGCAGGCGCAGCGCCTGGCGCATTACTGGGCGCCCTACCACCAGGCGCTGGCGCAGGAACTGGCGCGTTTGAAAGCCACCCACGGCGCCGTGCTGCTGTGGGACGCTCACTCGATTGCCGGTGTGTTGCCGCGCCTCTTCGAGGGCCAGTTGCCCGACCTGAACCTGGGCACGAACAGTGGCCAGAGTTGCAGCGCAGCGCTCATCGACAGCGTGGCCGCCGTGGCCGCAGCCGCGCCCTTCAGCCACGTGGTCAATGGCCGCTTCAAGGGTGGTTACATCACGCGCCACTATGGCCAGCCGCAGCACAACGTGCACGCCATCCAGCTGGAGATGCGCCAGGCCCTCTACATGGACGAGGCCGCACCCTTTGGCTGGCGCGAAGACCGCGCCGCCCGCGTGCAGCCTGTGGTGCGGGCCATGCTGGAGGCGGCGCTGGCGCAGCTGTAGTGCTTACTTCGCGCTGGCCCAGGCCGCACGGTAATCATGCGCGTACTGCTCCAGCGTGCGCGGTGCACGGCCCAGAATGCTTTGCACGGCGTCGGTGGTGCGCTCGGCATAACCGGCCTTGAAGTAGCCCAGGATCAGCAGCAGGAAGGCGGCGTAGTCCGCAGGCAAGCCGGCTTGCAGCAGGCCGCCGCGCAGCACTTCGGGCGCGATGTCCTGGAAGGCGATGGCCTTGCCCGTTGCTTTGGAGAGGACTGCGGCCACAGCGTCGTGGTCCAGCGCCACGCTGCCGGTGAGATCGAACTCCTGGTTATTGAGCGCATCGCTGCTGAGCAGTTGTGCGGCCACGGCGGCGATGTCGCGCGCGTCAATGAAGCTGCCCTTGGCCGTGCCCACCGGCAGGAAGATTTTTCCGTGCTCCAGAATGCCCTGGATCCAGAAGGTGTTGAAGTTCTGCATGAACCAGTTGGGGCGGAGGATGTTCCAGGTGAGGCCCGAGCGGAGCAAATGCACTTCCGCGCGGCGCAAAGGTGCGGCCTCATCGGCGTTGGCACCCATGGCCGTCATCAGCACCAGTTTTTTCACGCCCTGCGCGCGGGCTGCGTCGATGGCGGGAATCAGCAAGTCGTCCTGCTTGGCAAAGCCCGGAGGGGTGAGCAAAAACACCTGCTCCACGCCCTTGAAAGCCTGGGCCAGACCGGCGCCGCTGGCCAGGTTCACCTGCACATCATTGGCAGACGTTGCGGGTCGGCTGGTGGCCTTGAACACGTCGTGCCCGCGCCCGGTGAGCAGTCGCACGAGTTCGCTACCGACGGTGCCGTTGGCACCAATGACTAAAGTTTTGGCCATGGGAGAGTTCCTTCTGTGGTGGTTGATGGACGGATGATCCGCCCTAAAATCCGTACTTGAAATGGACATTCGTCCGCTTTTCATGTCCAATCGTACGAAACTACCCCGCCTGTCTCTTTTCCATGGACCTCCTGAGCGACCTCTTCCACCAAGCC
This sequence comes from Comamonadaceae bacterium, assembly GCA_947374485.1. Taxonomy (GTDB): domain Bacteria; phylum Pseudomonadota; class Gammaproteobacteria; order Burkholderiales; family Burkholderiaceae_C; genus Allorhodoferax. Next base: position 32,541 of record CANCCF010000004.1, read on the forward strand.
GGGCTGCGCCGCCGCCTGCTCGACCTGCGCCATATCAGCCCGCACGCCGCCCTGCAGTTTCCTTGCGAGCGTAGCGTGGGCCTGCACGTGGTCATCAAGGGCACGGTGTACCTGCATGCACCCGGCCTGCCCGAGCCCTTGGCATTGCAGGCCGGTGACATGGCGCTGATGGCGCGCGGCTGCCTGCACAGCCTGGGCAGCGGTGCTGTGTTGCAAAACGTCCAGTCCGTGGCGCTGGCCGAGACCTGGCCTGGCCCGCAAGACGCAGCTGTTGGCACAGTGGACAGCGCCAGCGCAGGCGAGCCCGCCAACACCGTGATCAGCGGCGCCTACCAGTTCTGGCACACCCCCATCCACCCCTTCTTTGCGGAAATGCCGGACTGGTTTGTGCTGCGCAGCCAGGACGCGGGCAGCAGCCCGGGCCTGCAGCACAGCCTGGCGCTGCTGGAGCAGGAGCTGAGCCTGCGCGCCCTGGGCAGCGAGTCCCTGGTCTACGGCTTGCTGGATGTGATCTTCATGTTGCTGATGCGCGCCATCGTGCAGCGCCAGGGACAGGCACGGCCCTGCTGGAGCCAGGCCATGCTGGACCCGCAGGTGCAAAAGGCGGTGCAGGCCCTGCACGCCGACTGTGCCCGGCAGTGGACGCTGGAGGCACTGGCCAGCCATGCGGGCCTTTCGCGCACCAGCCTGGCCGAGCGCTTTCGCAAGACCATGGGCAATACGCCGTTGAACTACCTGCGCAGCGTGCGCATGCAAAAGGCCATGGCGGTGCTGGGCAGCTCCGAGCGCTCGCTGGAGCAGATCGCGCAGGAGGTGGGCTACCAGGATGCGTTCAGCTTCTCCAAGGTCTTCAAGCGCACCGTGGGCGTGGCGCCGCGCGCCTTTCGCCGACAGGACGCAGAGGAGCGCACGCTGGCCTGGCGCATTGCCTGATGGGCGGGTGGCTGGCCTGCCTCTTGCTTGCCCGCCCTGCACACCTTCTGAAAGAACGCATGCGTTACCACACCACCCTGGGCGGCCAGGGTTTTCACTTTGCGGACCTGCGCCAGGTCATGGCCCATGCCAGCCCGGCGCGCTCGGGCGACTACCTGGCGGGCCTGGGCGCCGAGACAGCGCAGCAGCGCATGGCCGCACGCATGGTGCTGGCTGACTTGCCACTCAAAGTGTTCCTGAACGAAGCACTGATCCCCTATGAAAGCGACAACGTCACGCGGCTGATCCTGGACCGGCACAACGCCGCCGCCTTCGCGCCGGTGGCGCATTTGACCGTGGGTGACTTACGCAACTGGCTCCTGAGCCGCGCCGCGAGCCCCGCCGTGCTGGCCGCATTGGCCCCGGGCCTGACGCCTGAAATGGTAGCGGCTGTGAGCAAGCTGATGCGCAACCAGGACCTGATTCTGGTGGCGCGCAAATGCCAGGTGCTCACGCGCTTTCGCAACACCATCGGCCTGAGCGGCCACCTGGCCGTGCGCCTGCAGCCCAACCACCCGACCGACGACCTGCGCGGCGTGGCCGCCTCGGTGCTGGACGGCCTGATGCTGGGCGCGGGCGATGCGGTGATCGGCATCAACCCGGTGTCGGACAGCCAGCCCACGCTGGCGCGCCTGTGCCAGCTGTTTGACGAGCTGATCGGGCGGTTTGAGATTCCCACGCAGGGCTGCGTGCTGACCCACGTCACCAACACCTTGCAACTGATGGAGGCCGGTGTGCCGGTGGACCTGGTGTTCCAGTCCATAGGCGGCACGGAGATCACCAACCGTTCGTTTGGCGTCACACCCGAGCTGCTGGCCGAGGCCAACGCGGCGGCGCGTGCGCAGCAACGCGGCACGGTGGGCCATACCGTGATGTATTTCGAGACCGGCCAGGGCAGTGCGCTCTCGGCCAATGGCAACGGTGGCGTGGACCAGCAGACCTGCGAAGCGCGGGCCTACGGCCTGGCGCGTGTCTACGAGCCGCTTTTGGTGAATACGGTGGTCGGCTTCATTGGCCCGGAGTATCTGTATGACGGCAAGCAGATCATCCGCGCCGGGCTGGAAGACCACTTCTGCGGCAAGCTGCTGGGCCTGCCCATGGGCTGCGACATCTGCTACACCAACCACGCCGAGGCAGACCAGGATGACATGGACACCTTGAGCGTGCTGCTGGCCAATGCCGGCCTGAATTTCTTGATCGGCGTGCCGGGCGCGGACGACATCATGCTCAACTACCAGAGCACCTCGTTCCATGACGCACTGGTGCTGCGCGAGATTACCGGCCTCAAACGCGCGCCCGAATTCGAGGCCTGGCTGCAGCGCCAACGCATCACCGACCTGGGCGCGCAGCTGCGGGATGCCGGTGGCGGGCAGCAGTTGCTGAGCGGTTTGCAATCGCTGACCGAAGAACAGCCAGAGGAAGAGTCCGTATGAGCACACTGCCTTCCGACTTGCTTGCGTTGGGGACAGACACACCTCTGGTCACCGCCATGCCCTGGCGCCAATGGCGCAGCACCACCCCGGCACGCATTGCGCTGGGGCGCGCCGGGGTCTCCATCCCCACAGACGAGGCGCTGCGCTTCGGCCTGGCCCACGCGATGGCGCGCGACGCCATCCACACGCCGCTGGACGTGGCCAGTCTGCGCGCCCAGATGCATGCGGCAGGCCACGCCGTGGTGACCGCGCACAGCCGCGCAACCGACCGCACCCTGTACCTGCGCCGGCCCGACCTGGGGCGCCAACTGGAGGCGGCAGATCTGGACACCCTGCACGCGTTGGCAGCCACGTCTGACAAGGCCCCCGACATCGCCATCGTGATCGGCGACGGTCTTTCATCGCTGGCCGTGCAGCGCCATGCTGCGCCCTTGCTGGCGGCCTTGATACCGAAACTGGCTCCCGGAACCCAACTGGCCCCGGTGGTGATGGTGCAGCAGGCCCGCGTGGCCGTGGCCGATGATGTGGGCGAGGCGTTGAATGCGCGCCTCAGCATCATCCTGATCGGTGAGCGCCCGGGCCTGAGCTCGCCCGACAGTCTGGGCATCTACCTCACCCACACCCCACGCCGCGGGCGGCACGACGCCGAGCGCAACTGCATCTCCAATGTGCGGCCCGAGGGCCTGTCGTATGCCCTCGCCGCACACAAGCTGGCGTGGCTGATTGAAAAGGCGTTGCTGTTGGGTCAGTGCGGCATTGCGCTCAAGGACGAGAGTGAAGGGCTTGCGATGCTGCCGGGCAAGGGTGCGCCAGACACAGGCGCGCCTGCTTAAAGGCGCGCTTATTTGGAAAAATGCCCCGCGGCAATCAGCTGGTCCACCTCGGCTGCGGCGTCCAGATAGTCCTGCTCCGGGTCGCCGGGCGTGAAACCGCGGCGCTGGGCGATGTAGTAGGCAGCCACCTCGATGTAGTTGGCGCGCTGCGCCTGGTCGACAGGCGGGCCTTCCGCCGGCCCCTGTGCCGCGGCTTTGACCTTGGCGACTTGTTTGGCGGCCGCCTTGGGCTTGGCTGCAGTCTTGGCTACAGGCATGGCAGGCGCCGCTTTGCTGGCCGCTGGCATGGCCGCAGCCTCTTTTACAGCGGTCTTTTTAGCGGCAACCTTTTTGGCGGCCACCTTGGCAGGCGCGGATGCGGGCGTGGGCTTGCCGGGCTCGGCGACAGGTGCTTTTTCTTTTTTGATGCTGGCCATGGTGGGCTCCTCGGTTGGTTGTGGAACGATGCAATTGCGCAGTATGTGCCACATTGGCAATGACCAAACTAGCAATTACCAGGCCACCGCAGGCCACACCACATCAGGCGCGCAAGGCCTGCCCCAGCGCAAACACCGAGTTGGGCACCAGGGGCCGCGGCACCTGGTGCACCGGCGCGGCCAGCACACCCTTGGTGGGCTTTTTGCGCTCCTGCACTTCAAAGCCGCTGGCGCGTTGCTCGTCGGCCAGGCTCTTGAGGGTGATGGTCTTCATGTGCTCAAAGACGGCGCTGTTGAGCGAATCCCACAAGGCCTGGGTGTCGAGCACACCGCGGTTCTTGCGCGCGCTTCCCGGGTCACCCACTTCCTCGATGGCGCCGATGATGTCGGCCACGGTGATGTTGTCACCACGAAAGCCCAGGGCATAGCCGCCACCGGGGCCGCGCGTGCTCTCCACCAGGCTGTGCTGGCGCAGTTTGGCAAATACCTGCTCCAAGTAAGAGAGGGAAATGCCGTGGCGCAGGGCCAGGTCGGACAGGGGGACCGGGTAGCCCTTTTCGCGCAGGGCCAGGTCAATCATGGCGGTGATAGCAAAACGTCCACGGGTACTGAGTCGCATGTTCTTCACTCCTATACAGCGCGAAGGCGCTGACAAGCCTTGAATATATGCAGCACAATGCTTCGTGAAAAGTCGTAATTTCAGCAATTTAACTTCGTAAAAAACGATGAATTACAAACACCTGCTGTACTTCTGGGTTACCGCCAAGGCGGGCGGTGTGATGCGCGCGGGCGAACAGCTGCACACCACGCCGCACACCCTGTCGGGCCAGATCAAGCTGCTCGAAGACTGGCTGGGCCACAAGCTCTTCAAAAAGGCCGGGCGCAACCTGGAGCTGACCGAGGACGGCCGCCTGGCGCTGGGCTATGCCGACCAGATTTTCGCGCTGGGCGCCGAGCTGGAGGCGGCCGTGCGGGCCTCGGCTGCGGGGGGTGGCGCGGGCAGCAGGGTGCTGGAGTTCAAGGTGGGCGTGGCCGATTCGGTCAGCAAGTCGATTGCCTACCGGCTGCTGGAGCCCGCCTTGTCGATTGATGAGCCGGTGCGCCTGATCTGCAGCGAGGGCAAGTTCCCCGACCTGCTGGCGCAGCTGGCGCTGAACCGGCTGGACCTGGTGATTGCCGACGAGCCCATGTCGCGCCGCCTGAGCGTGCGCGCCTTCAACCACCCGCTGGGCGGCACGGCCATGAGCTTTTTTTGCACCCCCGCCCTCAAGGCCCAACTCAAGGGCAAGTTCCCCCAGTGCCTGAGCGGCCAGCCCATGTTGATTCCCGGCACCCAGGCCTCGGTGCGCCAGCAGCTCGAGGGCTGGCTGACGCAACACGGCGTGCAGCCGCGCATCGTCGGTGAATTTGACGATGGCGCCCTGATGACCGCCTTTGCCCGCGAGGGCCGCGGCGTCTTTATCGCGCCCAGCGTGACCGAGGCGGAAACCATCCAGCAATTCGGCGTGAAGGTGATCGGGCGCAGCGAGGAACTGCGCGAGGAGTTTTATGCCGTGTCAGTGGAGCGGCGCATCACCCACCCCTGTGTGGTGGCCATTACCAAGGCGGCGCGGGGCAAACTGTTTGGTTAGACGGGTTTGGGCATAAGCAAACAAGCAAAACTTCCTTGGGCCAATCTGCTCCGGTGTGCACAATCGCGCCTCTGGGCTGCTTGCAATGCAGGCGCCTTTTGCGCCCAAGACCCACTCCTCTTTATTCAAGTCCCCATGCAACTCAAACGCACTTTGTCCCTGGTAATTGCCGCTGTCGCCCTCACCGCCAGCCATCTGGCGTCCGCCCAATCCCTGCTCAATGCGTCCTACGACGTATCGCGCGAGTTTTACAAGGATGTAAACGCCGCCTTTGTGGCGAGCTACAAAAAGTCCACCGGCAAAGACCTCAAGATCGACCAGTCGCACGGTGGCTCCAGCGCGCAGGCGCGCGCCGTCAACGACGGCCTGGACGCCGATGTGGTGACCATGAACACCACCACCGATGTGGACTTTCTGGCCAGCACCGGCATCGTGGCCAAAGACTGGAAGACACGCTTCCCGCACAACGCCTCACCGACGTCGAGCACCATGCTGTTCCTGACGCGCAACGGCAACCCCAAGGGCATCAAGGACTGGGACGACCTCATCAAGCCCGGCATCTCGGTGGTGCTGGTCAACCCCAAGACCGGCGGCAATGGCCGCATGGCCTACCTGGCGGCTTGGGGCTATGCGCGCAAGAAGGGCGGCAGCGATGCGCAGGCCGCAGAGTTCGTGGGCAAGCTCTACAAGAACGTGCCGGTGCTGGCCAAGGGCGGGCGTGACGCCACCACCATCTTTTTGCAACGCAATGTGGGCGATGTGCTGGTGACGTTTGAATCTGAAGTGGTCTCGGTGGACCGCGAGTTCGGCACCGGCAAGGTCGATGCGATTCACCCCAGCATCAGCATCGTGGCCGAGAACCCGGTGGCTGTGGTGGAACGTACTGTGGCCAAAAAAGGCACGGCCGACCTGGCTAAGGCCTATTTGAATTATCTGTACAGCGACGAGGCACAAGAGATTGCCGCCAGGCACGCCCTGCGCCCCACCAACGCCACCATCCTGAAGAAATATGCATCCACCTTCAAGCCAATGCAGCTGTTCACCGTGGAAGAGATGTTTGGCTCGCTGGCCGAGGCACAGAAGCTGCACTTCAATGACGGTGGGCAGTTCGACAAGCTGTATACGGTGAAGTAGGCGCCGCGCTCCCTTCACGGCCCTGGCAAAAGCAAACAACCACAAAGTTGTTTGCTTGGGCCTGCGGCATCCGCAAAATCGCCCGTTGGCCACCGCTGGTGGCCCTGTTTTTTCAAGCCATGTCCACACTGACCCTCCCCCGGCGACCTGCCAAGCGCGTGCTGCCCGGCTTCAAGCTGACGCTGGGCTACACGCTGTTCTATCTGAGCGTGATCGTGCTGATCCCGCTCTCGGCCCTGCTCTTCAAAACCTTCACGCTCACCTGGGAGCAGTTTGTGCAGGCGGTGAGCAGTCCGCGTGTGATGGCGTCCTATCAGCTGACCTTTGGTGCCTCGCTGTTTGCCGCCGCCGTGAACGCGGTATTTGGCCTGCTGATTGCCTGGGTGCTGGTGCGCTATTCCTTTCCCGGCAAAAAAATCATCGACGCGCTGGTGGACTTGCCGTTTGCCCTGCCCACCGCCGTGGCCGGTATCTCGCTCACGGCACTCTTGGCCAGCAATGGCTGGGTCGGCGCGCTGCTGGAGCCGTATGGTGTGCAGCTGGCTTTCAATCGCAATGGCGTGGTGATTGCCTTGATCTTCATCGGTCTGCCCTTTGTGGTGCGCACGGTGCAGCCGGTGCTGGAGGATGCCGAAAAGGAACTCGAAGAGGCCGCCACCTGCCTGGGGGCCACACGCCTGCAGACCTTCATTCACGTGATCTTCCCGACCATTGCCCCGGCCCTCTTGACCGGCTTTGCCATGGCCTTTGCGCGTGCCATCGGCGAGTACGGCTCTGTCATTTTTATTGCGGGCAACATGCCCATGGTGTCGGAGATCACGCCTTTGATCATCATCGGCAAACTGGAGCAGTACGACTACGCCGGTGCCACCGCCGTGGCCGTGGTGCTGCTGGTGATTTCCTTTGTGCTGCTGCTGGTGATCAACGCCCTGCAAGCCTGGCAGCGCCGCCGCAACGGAGGAGTCTGACCATGGGCAACACCCGTACCCAACGCACGGCCAAGGCCGGCACCACCGAGCCCACCTGGGTGAAGTGGACGCTCTTGGGGCTCGCCCTGGGCTTCATCTTTTTGTTCCTGCTGCTGCCACTGGCCGCCGTGTTCACCGAGGCCCTGCGCAAGGGCGGTGGCGCGGCGCTGGAGGCGCTCAAGGAACCGGACGCCTGGAGCGCCATAAGCCTGACCCTCATCGTTGCGGCGATTGCCGTGCCGCTGAACCTGGTGTTTGGCATTGCTGCGGCCTGGTGCATCGCCAAATACGAGTTCCGGGGCAAGGCCTTTTTGACCACGCTGGTGGACCTGCCGTTTTCCGTCTCTCCTGTCGTAGCGGGTCTGGTCTATGTGCTGATGTTTGGCGCCCAGGGCTGGATTGGCCCGTGGCTTGCTGCACATGACATCAAGATCGTGTTTGCCATTCCCGGCATCGTGCTGGCCACCATCTTCGTGACCTTCCCCTTCATTGCCCGCGAGCTGATTCCGCTGATGCAGGCGCAGGGCACGGAAGAAGAGCAGGCCGCGATTGTGCTGGGCGCCACCGGCTGGCAGACCTTCTGGCATGTGACGCTGCCCAACATCAAGTGGGGCCTGGTGTATGGCGTGATCCTGTGCAATGCGCGCGCCATGGGCGAGTTTGGCGCCGTGTCTGTTGTGTCCGGCCACATCCGCGGACAGACCAACACGATTCCGCTGCATGTGGAGATTTTGTACAACGAGTACCAGTCTGTGGCCGCCTTTGCCGTGGCCTCTCTCCTGGCGCTGCTGGCCCTGGTCACGCTGGTCATCAAGCAAATTGTGGAGTGGCGCTTTGAGCGCGAGATGAAAGCCGCGGCACAGCTACCGCCCGAGCGCCCGCTGACTGCCAGCATGCCCGCCGCCGCCCAAGCCTGAACCGAACACCGCTTTTTATCCAGAAGAACACCATGAGCATCGCCATCCGCAACGTCAGCAAAGACTTCGGCAGCTTCCACGCCCTGCAGGACGTCAGCCTCGATATCCACTCCGGCGAACTCGTCGCCCTCTTGGGCCCATCGGGCTGCGGCAAGACCACGCTCTTGCGCATCATTGCCGGGCTAGAAACCGCTGACCAAGGCAACATCCTTTTCAGTGGCGAGGACACCACCGACGTGCATGTGCGCGAGCGCAACGTGGGCTTTGTGTTCCAGCACTACGCGCTGTTTCGCCACATGAGCGTGTTTGACAACGTGGCCTTTGGCCTGCGCATGAAGCCGCGCGCCACGCGCCCGAGCGAAGCCGTCATCAAGCAAAAGGTGCACGAGCTGCTGGGCCTGGTGCAGCTCGACTGGTTGTCGGACCGCTACCCGGCGCAACTCAGCGGCGGCCAGCGCCAGCGCATTGCCCTGGCCCGGGCGCTGGCCGTGGAGCCCAAGGTGCTGCTGCTCGACGAGCCCTTTGGCGCGCTCGATGCCAAGGTGCGAAAAGAACTGCGTCGCTGGCTGCGCCGCCTGCACGACGACCTGCACGTGACCAGCATCTTTGTCACGCACGACCAGGAAGAAGCACTGGAAGTGGCCGACCGCGTGGTGCTGATGAACAGCGGCAAAGTCGAGCAGATCGGCTCGCCCCAAGACGTCTGGAACCATCCGGCCAGTCCTTTTGTCTACGGCTTTCTGGGCGATGTGAACCTGTTCCACGGCCGCGCCCACGAGGGCGAGATGCTGATTGGCGACAACGGCGTGCGCCTGCAAAGCCCGGAGCACAGCGGCGCGCAGGACGCCCGGGCCTTTGCCTACGTGCGGCCGCACGATCTCGATGTGCGCCGTTACCAGCCCGGTGAAGACAGCGGCATTGGCGCCTACCAGACGCAACGCGGTATTCCCGCCAAGCTGGTGCGCGCGATTGTGGTGGGGCCGATTGCGCGCCTGGAATTGCTGCCGCTGGATGCGTCGGCTGCGGGCAGTGGCGACATCATCGAGGCGCAGATGGGTGCGCAGCAGTTTGACGAGCAGGCTTTCAAGGACGGCGAAATTCTGGTGCTCACGCCGCGCAAGGCGCGGGTGTTTGTGGACGCGCCGGAGTGGCAGTCTCCATGATATTCGAACATGGCATGTTGGAATTTCATGGTAAATGGTTTAGCATTCCCGCATGCTCAACCGTGATGCCCTTGAAAAAGCCGTAGCTGCTGCACTGGCGCGATCGCGCGGCGTGGTGCTGCAGGGTCCGCGCCAGTCGGGCAAGAGCACGCTGGCGCAGCGTTTTCTCTCACGCGATTCGGCCAACTATTTCGACCTGGAATATCCACCCCATGCCCAGCGCCTGGAGCAGGCCACGCAAACCCTGGAGCAGCTCTCGGGTCTGGTGGTGATTGACGAGGTGCAACTGCGCCCGGCCCTGTTCCCCTTGCTGCGCAGCCTGATGGACCGCTCCAACAAGCCGGGCCAGTACCTGCTGCTGGGCAGCGCCTCACCGCAGTTGATGCAGCAAGCCGGTGAGTCCCTGCTGGGCCGGGTGGAAACCGTGGACGTGGGCGGTTTTGATCTGGGCGAGGTATGCGGGGCGCCGGTCCATTACAGCGAGGCCGTGGCCAACGCACTGTGGCTCAGGGGCGGTTTTCCGCGCGCCTACCTGGCGGCCAATGAGGAAGACAGCTTTGTCTGGCGCATGAACGCCATTGCCAACCATGTGCGGGTGGACATGCCGCAGTTCGGCATCAACATCGCCGCACCCGCCATGCTGCGCTTCTGGACCATGCTGGCCCACTACCACGGGCAGATCTGGTCGGCCGCGCCGTTTGCGCAATCCATGGGGGTGTCGGAGCCCACCATACGGCGCTACCTGGATACGCTGACGCAAACCCTGATGGTGCGCCAGCTCCAACCCTGGCACGAGAACCTGGGTAAGCGCCAGGTGAAGGCGCCCAAAATCTATTTTCGGGACACCGGCTTTTTGCACGCACTGATGGGCGTGCACAACCTGGCCGAATTGCTGGCGCATCCCCACCACGGCGCCAGTTGGGAGGGCTTTGCTCTGGAGCAGATCCTGCGCATTGCCAAACCGGCCGAGGCTTTTTTCTGGGCCACACACCAGGGTGCTGAGCTGGACTTGCTGATGCTGCGCGGGCAGCAGCGCATTGGCGTGGAGTTCAAGCGCTCGCTGGCGCCCACCCTCAGCATCAGCATGCGTATTGCGTTGCAGGATTTGAAACTGGATGCGCTGTATGTGGTCTATCCCGGCCTGCATCGCTACAGGCTCAGCGAACAGGTGGAAGCGGTGCCGCTGTGGGCCTTGCTGCCCGCGCCCGGAGCAGTTACAAACCACAACCCCTGAGAATCAGTGCCACCACATGCTCGGTGGCCCTTTGGTAATCTGTCTCCGCCAGCGCATCCTGCCCCAGCACGGCGCAAACCTGCACGTCAAAGTCGGCATAGGTTTGCGTGGCTGCCCAGATGGTGAAGAAGAGGTGCACGGCATCCACCGGCGCCATGCGTCCGGCGTCTATCCAGCCCTGCACCACGGCCGATTTATCCAGCACGAGTTGGCGCAGTTCGGTGCCCAATAACACTTTGACCACCGGTGCACCATGCAGCAATTCATTCGCAAACACCTTGGAGCCGTCCGGGCGCTGGGCCGAGAGGGCCATCTTGGCGCGTATGTATTCCTCCAGCGCCGCGCGCGGTTCGGCGTCCGTGGTGATGCCGTGGGTGGGCAGTAACCAGTCGTTCAGGATGCGCGCCAGCACGGCGCGGTACAGCACGTCCTTGCTGCCAAAGTAGTAGTGCAGATTGGCCTTGGGCAGGCCGCTGGCCTCGGCGATGGCGGCCATGGTGGCGCCCTGGAAGCCGGTGCGGGCAAACACCTTTTCTGCGCCCGACAAGATCAGGGCCTCATTCGTTTGCCGGATGAGGCCCTTGGACTGGGCTTCCACGCCTTCCGCTTGGGACGGCGCGCGAACGGCTTGGGCTTGCAAAGGCGTTCGCGTGCTGCGCATGCGGAGGGTGCTTGGCTCAATGTGCGTGGATGCGCTTACTTCTGCGCCGCGTCCCACACGGCGTGCGAATACGCCGCCTTGCCCGGATCTTTCTTGATCACCGGGTCGCTGCCGCCGGTCAGGAGGACCTTGATGGTGCGCTCAAAGGCGGCGGGCTCCAGGTAGCCAATCTTCTTGGTGCCGGCGTTGCTGATGAGCTTGGCCACGTTTTCCATCTGGCGCTTTTGCACCTTCAGGCTGGAGCTGCCCGACGTGTCCGCCGCCACCACGGCCTTGGCTGCACCTTCGGGGTCTTTCACCGCAGCGTCCCAGCCCTTGAGCGTGGCTTTCAAAAACTTGCCCATGCGCGCGACAAAGGCCGGGTCTTTCAGGTTGGGCTCCAACACATACAGGCCGTCTTCCAGCGTGGAGACGCCTTCCTTTTCATAGAAGAAGGTGACCAGGTCTTTCTCCTTCACACCTGCGTCCACCACCTGCCAGTACTCGTTGTAAATCATGGTGGAGATGCAAGCGGCCTGGTCCTGCAAGAGCGGGTCCACATTGAAGCCCTGCTTGAGGATCTTGATGTCGGTGTCGGGCTTGTAGCCCAGCTTGCTCATCCAGTTGAGGAAGGGGTATTCGTTGCCGCCGTACCAGACGCCCAGGGTCTTGCCTTTGAAGTCTTTGGGGGTAGCAACGCCGCTCTTCTTCTTGCAGGTCAGCATCAGGCCGGACTTGTCAAATACCTGGGCCACATTCACCAACGGCACACCGGCTTCGCGCGAGGCCATGGCCGAGGGCATCCAGTCCACCACGATGTCGGCCTGCTTGCCCGCCAGCACCTGGGTGGGGGCAATGTCGGGGCCGCCCGGCTTGATGGTCACGTCCAGCCCAGCGTCTTTGTAAAAGCCTTTTGCTGCGGCCATGTAGTAACCGGCGAACTGGGCTTGCGGCACCCATTTCAGCTGGACGGTGACGGCCTCGTTGGCCAGGGCGCCGGTGCTGGCGGCCACGCCGTACACGGCCAGCACCGCGGCCATCAGGGCGCTGGTGATTTTGGGAGAACGCATCATGAAAAAAACTCCTTCAGGGTTAAAGAATCAACACACAACACAGTGGCTGCCACAGCCTACTTGAACCTCGCTTATTTCGAACCTCGAATCGACGGATGCCAGAAGGCCGCGCGGCGCTCCAGCGCAACCAGCAAGGCGTAGGCCACCGAGCCGGTGACGGCCGCCACCACAAGCGCGCCCCAGACCAGGGGCATGTTCATGCGCGCGGCCTCGGTGGAAATGCGAAAGCCCAGGCCGCTGGTGGGCGAGCCAAAAAACTCGGCGACGATGGCGCCAATCAGGGCCAGCGTGGCGTTGACCTTCAAGGCGTTGAAGATGAACGGCAAGGCGGAAGGCAGGCGCAGCGCCACCAGGGTGCGGGTGTAGCTGGCGGCATAGCTGTACATCAACTCACGCTCGAGCTTGCCTGCGGCCTTGAGCCCGGCCAGCGTGGAGACCAGCATGGGAAAGAAGGTCATCAGCACCACCACGGCGGCCTTGGAGGGCCACTCAAATCCGAACCACATCACGGCAATCGGCGCCACGCCGACCAAGGGGATGGCGCTGGTAAGGGACGCGACGGGCAAAAGGCCGCGCTGCAAAAACGGCAGGCGGTCAATGGCGACTGCCACGGCAAAACCCAGGCCGCAGCCCAGGGCCCAGCCGATCAACACGGCCTTGCCAACGGTCTGCACAAAGTCGCCCCACAGCTTTGGCGCGTGGTCGGCCAGCGAGGCCAGCACCAGGCTGGGCGCGGGCAGCAGCACGCGCGACACGTCCAGGCAGCGCACCACCACTTCCCAAAAGAAAACCACCCACAGGCCAAAGATGGCGGCGGTGAAGGTGCCGACCCAGCGGCTGCCTTCCAGTGCGGCGGTGCGGTAGATGCTGTAGCAGGCCAGCGCCACCAGCAGCACGATGGCGGGCCAGAACAGGGGGGAGGCGCCCGCTTGCAGCCAGAGGTTCACTGCCACGTCTGCGGCTGCACCAGCACTCGCTGGTTCGCTGGCCATGGTGGCCGCAACGGCGCTCACAGCGTCACTCATGCCACACCCCCGCGATTGCGCAGCACCAGGCGCTCCACCAGCGCCACGGCGGCGGTGAGCGTCAGGCCCAAGAGCGCCGACATCACCAGCGCCGACCAGATCTGAATTGTCTGGCCGTAGTAGGAGCCTGTCAGCAGACGCGCACCGAGACCGGCCACGGCGCCGGTGGGCAGCTCGGCCACCATGGCGCCCACCAGGCCGGCGGCCACGCCCACGCGCAGGGCGGGGAACAGGAAGGGGAGCGCTGCAGGCAGGCGCAACAGCCACAGCGACTGCCAGCGGCTGGCAGCGTAGGTGTGCATCATCTCCGTCTCGATCACCTGGGGCGAGCGCAGGCCCGCCACCATGGCCACCGTTACCGGAAAGAAGCACAGGTACATGGCAATTACCGCCTTGGGCGCGGTGCCGGAAAACCCCAGCGAGCCCAGAATCACCAGCACGATGGGCGCAATCGCCAGCACCGGCACGGTTTGCGAGGCCACGATCCAGGGCATCAAGGCGCGGTCCAGCGTGCGACTGTGCACGATCAAGACCGAGAGCAAGAGGCCCAGCGCCGTGCCCATGACAAAGCCGATCAAGGTGCTTTGCCCGGTGACGGCCACATGGAACAGCAGGTTGCGCGGGTTGTCCACCGGCCACTCGGTCAGGCTTTCATAGAGGTCCATCACCACCTGGTGCGGTGCGGGCATGAGCGGGCGCTCCATGGTCATGGTGGCCTCGAACAGTTCGCGCTGGGTGTAACCGGCTTCTTCATCGAGCACGCGCTCGATGGCGCCGGGTGCGTTCAAAGCCCAGGCTGCGGCGTACCAGGCCAGCAACACGGCGAGCAGCACCACGGCGATGGGCAGGCCGTTGTGAATGAGGCGCTGGAACCAGTTTTTGGTTCTGCCGCCGGGCCGCCCCAAGGCGGAACGCCCCCCCTCGGGGGGCAGAGAGCCACGCGCAGCGGGCGAACGTGGGGGCACTGCTTCAGCCATGGTGACCATCGGCTAAGGCCTCGCGCACCTCATGGGCCAGCGCCATGAACTCCGGTGTGTCGCGCAGGCCCAGATGGCGCGCGTCGGGCAGCGGCGATTGGATGACCTTGACAATGCGCCCGGGGCGCGGCGACATCACCACAATCTTGGTCGACAAATAAACCGCCTCGGCAATCGAGTGGGTCACAAACACCACGGTGCGGCGCTCGCGCTGCCAGAGTTGTTGTAATTGCTCGTTGAGCCGGTCGCGCGTAATTTCATCCAGCGCGCCAAAGGGCTCGTCCATCATCAGGATCTTGGGCTCAAACGACAAGGCGCGCGCGATCGACACGCGCTGCTGCATGCCGCCCGAGAGCTGCCAAGGGTATTTGCCCTCAAAGCCTTTTAAACCGACGCGTTCCAGGTGTTCGATGGCAATCTGTTTGGCCTCAGACCGGCCCTTGCCCTGGATTTGCAGTGGCAGGGTCACATTGCCCAACACCGTGCGCCACGGAAACAAGGCCGGGGCCTGGAACACATAGCCATAGGCGCGGGCCAGCCGCGCGGCATGCGGCGAGACGCCATTGACCAGCACCTGCCCGGCGCTGATCTGCTCCAGGTCAGCAATCACCCGCATCAGCGTAGTCTTGCCGCAGCCCGAAGGGCCGATGAGCGAAACGAACTCGCCCTCGGCAATGTCCAGGGCAATGTCGGAGAGGGCATGCACCGGCGTGTCCGCCGTCTGGTAGACCACGCTGGCGTTTTGTACCTGAACCGCCAAGCGGATAGCGGGGGTGGCGTGGTTTGCTTCTTGTTGGGTCATTGACGGCCTGGATGCACTGCTTTGGTTCGACGTTCTGCATAAGTTGACCAATTGGTTAACTTATCAGCCGATGGTAGCGAGTTTCGTGCCACGGCTGCCACTGGGGTTTGTACGGTCCGCCGCATGGAACATGGCGTACAAGGCGGCGTGAAATGGCCCATGCCGGGATTTGCACTTGGGTGTCAAGGTCAAGCGGCCCGCTTTACGGGCAAAGCGTCTGTCCCTACCTTGCGTGCGAGCGGGCGTTGTTTGCCGGCCCCATTGTCACTCGGGTCCTGCACATAGAAACGCGCCAGGATATGGGTGCCAACGGCGACCACCATCGCCACCCCGCTGGGCAGCAGCCACGTCAAATAACGATGGACAAGGTGGGCTCCGATTGTCTTGCATGGTGGGAAATTAGTGGCGACGCAAAAGGGCTTGCATAGGGCAAGGGTCATGGCTGGGAGGCATCCCGTTCGGCCTGCGTTAGTGCAGGCCACCACGACTGGTTGGCGCTGGCGGGCACGTCTTCAAAGAACTGCGTGAGTGGCACGCCCAGCGTGGCCTGTATTTCTGCCGGATCCGGCAAGGCCCTGGATTGCCAGTGCAGCAGGCGAATACCCGCTGCGGCGCTGGCACGCTCCACGGTCAGGCGCCGGGTCTGCGCGGCCCCGCTGTCGGGGACATCTTCCAGGGCAATCGCGGCCAGCACGTGTACGTCCCGGGCGCACACCACGAAGTCATATTGCAGGCCGTGCAGGCGCCGCGTCCAGGCCGTCTGATCGAAACCGGGCCGGATGCCCAGCACACTGACCAGCGGCACACAGGCCATCACGGTGTGCCCGGGCAAGGCGGCCACCAGGCGCTGGTGCAGCACCTGGTGTGGGTTGCTGCGTGGCCTTTTGGCGTACAGCGGCCAGGGCGCTTTGGCGTGGCGCCAGGCGCTTCGCCGTTGGAAAATATAGCCGACCAGGGCGGCGCACAGCAGCAGACAAGCCGGGATGAAAAAGTAGTTCATGGGCCCAGTCTGCGGTTGTGCCCTCAAACAGTCTTGATCAAAAAATGATCAAGACACCGCCACCTGTCTATTGCTCACACAGGCATCACAGTGGCGCCAGCGGGTGCGGCGAGCCGTCATAGCCGCCCCACACCGACTGGTCATACTCGATCACCGAGCCCGTCATCAGGCCGGATTCGGCGCTGCACAAAAAGGCCACGGCGCGGGCCACTTCCCTGGGGTCGATCAGGCGGCCGTTGGGCTGAGCGGCGGCGGCCTTGTCCAGCCAGTTGACGTCGGCCTGATGAAACTCGCGCTGGATGCGGTCTTCGCCCTCGGACGCCATCCAGCCGATGTTCAAACCGTTCACACGGATGCGGTTGCGCAGCAGTGCATAGGCCGTGTTGCGGGTCAGCGTGGCCAGCGCCCCTTTGGAGGCGCAGTAAGCGGCAATGAAGGGCTGGCCGGCCAGGGCCGACATGGAGCCGATGTTGACGATGCTGCCCTCAATGGCTTCGCGGCGCATGACCAGAATGGCCTCCTGCATCAGGTAGAAGGGCGCGCGCACATTGATGGCAAACATGCGGTCGAACAGGGCCGGGTCGGTGTCCAGAATCGTGCCGCGGTCGGTGATCGCGGCCGCATTGACCAGCATGTCCACGCGGCCGAATGTGGCATCGGCCTGCTTTACCACCTTGCGGCAGTCTTCCACGTTTTCCAGGTCGGCCTGCACATAGACCGCCTGCGTGCCCAGGGCCTGCAGGCGCGCGGCCTGGGCTTCGCCTTTGCTCGCATTGCGGCCGCAAATCACCACGCCGCGGGCGCCGCGCTCGGCCAGGACGGTGGCAATGGCAGCGCCCAGGCCTTGCGTGCCGCCGGTGACGACGGCAACTTTACCTTGCAGCGAGGCGGTGGCGGATGTGGCTGGGGTGGATGCGGTGGGGGTCATGCTGTCTCCTGTCGTGGTGTCGTTAAAAATTGAAAAACATCAGCTCAGGCGCGTCTGCGTCTGCGCCAGCAAGGTGGCGCTGAACTGCGCCGGGCTGTGGCTCTGGGCCAGGGCGCTGTGCACCAGGTCCTGCTGACTCTGGGGCGCCAAGCCGCCCAAGGGTGGGTCGCGGTCCAGGTTGGTGGGGAAGGCATAGCCTTCGGCGCAGGCGGCCACGGCGGCGGCCAGATCGTCAGGTGCCATCTGCCCGGTGCTTTGCCATTGCAACAGGCTGGGATACAGGGCCTGCGCCATGCGCACCCGGTCCACCGTTTCCATGCAGCGGCCAAAGGCCGAAGACACCTGCAGCAGATTGGCCATGCGGCGGATGTCGGCCGAGCGGTTGTGGCCGGCCGCGTGCATCAGCGCCGGGTTGAAGAAGATGCCATCGCCCTTTTTCAGGGGCAGCTGCACATGGTGGGCATCAAAGTAAGCCTGGAATGCGGGCACACCTGCCACCAGATAGCCCGGCAGGTATTTTTGCGAATGCGGCAAGTACAGCGTGGGGCCGCTCTCCAGCGGCATGTCCACATGCGCCACCGCGCCCTGCAGCGTCAGGAGCGGCGAGAGCTGGTGCACATGGACCGGGAAGCGTGCGGCGCCCTCGGCATTGAAAAAACCCAGGTGGTAGTCGCGGTGCGCGGTTTGTGCGGCACCGCCCGGATTGACGCAATTGATTTGTGAGGTGACCTGGTAGGCCGGGCCCAGCCAGGCCTCGCACACGGTGGCCAGCAAGGCGTTGCCGTAGTAGGCGGCAAACACATCAGGAGCTTGCAGGCAGAGCTTCTCCAGTGCGTTCCAGACCCGGTCGTTGGCGCCGGGCTTGGCAAAGTGGTCACCACCCTGACCGGACTTGCGCGAGGCCTCAATCAGCGCCTGAAACTGCTGCGTGGTGGCGTCCACCACCGCGGCATCCGCGTACAGGCCCTGCACCACCAGCACCCCGGCACCATGGCGCCAGACCTCGGCCCATTCGGCCATCAGTGCGGCGCGCCACTGCGCGGGTTCTGTAGATGCGGCCTGGGCGGCGCGCAGCGACGTGCCGTCATATACCGGCACGTTGTGCGCAATGCGGCTGGCCTGCGGGCAGTCCTGGGGCCGGGTCACAGTTTTCACCAAACGGTCCAGCTCCGGGAGCTGGCAGCTGTCGGCGTTCAGCCAGCCCGTGGGCCGGGCGTCGGTTTGCGGTGCAGGAGATGGGTGCATAGGCCTTGTGTATTGGAGATTGATTGCCAGAGTTGCTGCAGTGTAGGAACAGCCGTGTCGCCACGGTGGTTCAAAACACCTCACAAACACCTCAAATAGAACACGCCTGCGGCACAATCCAGAAGCATGTCGCACCCCCATCTGCTCAAAGCCATTGCCCTGCAGGCCGGTGTCAGCCTGGCCACCGTGGACCGGGTGGTACACCAGCGTACCGGGGTGCGGGCGCACACGGTGCGCCGGGTGGAGCAGGCGCAGGCCGAGCTGCAGCGGCAAAGCGTGCAGGTCGGCCTGCAGGGCCGCAAGTTCATGCTCGATGTGGTGATGCAGACGCCCGCGCGCTTTGCCCAGGCGGTGCGCGACGCGCTGGAACGCGCCATGCCGCTCTTGCACCCCGCCATCCTGCGCGCGCGTTACCTGGTGGGAGACTCGCTGGCGGTGCAGGAACTGGTGGCAGCGTTGGACAAAATTGCCGCGCGCGGCAGCCACGGCGTGCTGCTCAAGGCGCCGGTGGACGCGCGGCTGGTGGCGGCCGTGGCGCGGCTGCAGGCCCGGGGCATACCGGTGGTGACGCTGGTGACCGATTTGCCCGGCTCGGAGCGCCTGGCCTATGTGGGCATGGACAACAGGGCCGCCGGGCAGACCGCCGCTTACCTGCTGGGCCAGTGGCTTGGCGCCAGCACACGCGCCGGGGTGCTGGTGTCACTGAGCAGCACGCGCTTTCGTGGCGAAGAGGAACGCGAGGCCGGCTTTGCCGCGGCGCTGCGGGCGCGCTACCCGCTGCTGCAGCTGGTGGATGCCGGCGAGGGCCTGGGCCTGCACGCGGCCACGGCCGCGCTGGTGCTGCAACGCCTGCAAGCGCACCCCGAGGTGTGCGCGGTGTATTCCATAGGCGGGGCCAATACGGCCATTCTGCAGGCCTTTGCCGAAGCAAAGCGGTCGTGCCGCGTGTTCATCGGCCATGACCTGGATGCCGACAACCTGGCGCTGTTGCGTGCAGAAAAGATCAGTGCCGTGCTGCACCACGATTTGGCACACGACATGCACATGGCCTGTCTGCAGATCCTGCGCGCCCACGGTGTGGGCCCTGCTGCGGCATTGCCCACCTTGTCAGGCGTGCAGGTGGTGACACCGTTCAACATGCCGGGTTAAGACGCAGCGGCCATTCTCTCGCTCTTCCAGTACACGTCGTCGCCGACGGTGCCATCGGTGCGGTAACGGTTCAGGGCACGCGACAGCACGAACAGCAGGTCCGACAGGCGGTTGAGGTACTGGCGCGGGGTCTCCTTCAGCGCCTCTTCATTGCCCAGGGCCACCAGCGCGCGTTCGGCGCGGCGTGCCACGGTACGGCAGACATGGGCGAGCGAGGCTGCGCGCGTGCCCGCAGGCAGAATGAACTCGGCCAGACGGGGCAGCTCGGCGTTGTAGGTCTCCAGCGCCTGGTCGAGTGCCAGCACGGCCTCGGCCTTGAGCAGCTCGTAGCCGGGAATCGACAGCTCGCCGCCCAGGTTGAAGAGCTGGTGCTGAATCTCCACCAGCAGGCTGCGGATGCCCTCGGGCATGTCCTCGCACAGCAGCACGCCGATGTTCGAGTTGAGCTCGTCCACGTCGCCCATGGCGTGCACGCGCAGGCTGTTTTTGGACACGCGGGTGTTGTCACCCAGGCCGGTGGTGCCTGCGTCCCCGGTGCGGGTGGCGATTTGTGTGAGGCGGTTGCCCATGGGGTTGTCTCCTTGTATGTACTGGCCGCAGCGGCCTACAGCTCGGCGATTTCGGCAATGGCATTGGCCATGTAGTCGATCTTGTTCTGCATATCGCGGTCGGTGTCGGCAAAGCGGCGGGCCACGTCTTCAAATTCCACGGTCAGCTCCATGAAGGCGTCCACCACATCGGGGTCGAAGTGCTGGCCGCGCTCGCCAAAAATAATGCCCACGGCCGTGTCGGGCGCGACACCCTGGCGGTAAATCTTGTTGCTGATGAGTGCGTCGTACACATCGGCCACGGCCACCAGACGGGCCGAAAGCGGAATCTGCGTCTCCGACAGGCCCTTGGGGTAACCGCGGCCATTCCATTTCTCATGGTGGCACAAGGTCAGCTCCTTGGCGAAGGAGAGCAGGGGCGACTGCAGGCCCAGGGCGGCTTCGGCCCGCACAATGGCCTCATGGCCGCGGCTGGTGTGGGTGGTCATGGTGGCCAGCTCATCCGCCGTCAGGCGCCCGGGCTTGAGCAAAATGCGGTCGGGTATGGCTACCGTGCCCAGGTCGTACATGGGCACGCTGGTGCACAGGCCTTCGATATAGGCCATGCTCAGGCGCTCGGCATAGGCCGGGTTCTGCTGCAGTTTCTCGGCCAGCAGGCGCACGTAATGCGACACGCGCAGCAGGTGGCTGGCAGTATCGGACTCGCGCAGCTCCGCCAGCGCGGCCACGGCAAACAGCACCACCCGGTGCGCGTGCAAAGCGTCGAGTGCGGCGTCACCTGCCAATGGGGTCTGGGGATCCATGGGTTTTTTCCTCCTTAGAGCGCCACCACTGGCGCCCTGTACAGCCAGACCATTTTGCCACCGGGCGTGC
Organism: Comamonadaceae bacterium; assembly: GCA_947374485.1. GTDB lineage: Bacteria > Pseudomonadota > Gammaproteobacteria > Burkholderiales > Burkholderiaceae_C > Allorhodoferax. The sequence continues at coordinate 53,502 of CANCCF010000004.1, forward strand.
GGTACTTGGCGCTGGCACGCAGATGTGTTGCTTCAAAGTCCAAACTCACCAGCCAGGCACCTTCCCTGAGCTCACCTGCCTTGAGTGCGGCGCGCGTCATGCTCTCGGGGCGCTGGAACAGATACACCATGTCGTAGGCCGACCAATCGTCCAACCAGATGTCGCCGCGCCGCACACGGGCCCAGGGGCAGCGCAGGGCACTCAAGAACCGCAGGGGCCAGGAATACTCCATTCCGTACAGGACGGCCTCGGGATAAGCCGCGTGCAGGGCCTGCAAGCCGTCACCGGCGCCGCAACCGGCATCGAGCACCAGGGCCCCGGCGGGCATTGGTGCGTGCTGTGGCAACTCCTGCAAGGCGTCCGACGGGGTGGGGAACAGCGGCGCATCACGCCAGGCGTTGATGGGGTAGACCAGCAGCAACAAGCCCAGCGGCAAGAGCCAGGCCCAGGCCGGTATGGCGGTGGCCCCTGCGGAGGCCAGCGAGATCGCCAGCGACAAGGGGAAACCCGCGCCGATGAACAGGCGGCGCCACCAGCTGTTGCCCCACAGGCTGCAGGCCACGCCCAGGGCCGAGGCGCTGCCCAAGGCCAGCCCGGCCGGGGCGCCGTGGTCTGCCAATCCCTTGAACAACAGCCAGGCCAGCAGCCAGGCCAGGATGGCCGCAAGTGGCCAGCGCCAGCGGGCGGGCCAGAGCGTGCTGCCGTTTGCCATGCGCAGACCTTGGTGCTGGCAGATCAGCGCGACACGCCCGGTGACAGGCGCTCGATCAGGCCATTGAGCTCGTCGAGCGAGGCAAACTGGATCACCACTTCACCCATGTCTTCCATGCGGCCGTTGCGTTTGACGCGCTTTTTCAGGTGCACATCCACCTGCGCCATCAGCAAATCGGAGAGCTCTTCTTCCACGCGTTTGAGGTCGCGCGACTTTTCCTTCTTCGGCTTGGGGCTGGTCAGGGCAAATTCGGCGCTGAGTTTTTTGACCAGGCTTTCGGCTTCACGCACCGAGAGCTTTTTGGTGGCGATCTGGCTGGCCGCGGTAATTTGCGTGGCGCGGTCCAACGCCAACAGGGCGCGGGCGTGGCCCATATCGATGTCACCGGCCATCAGCATGGTCTGCACCGGGTCGGCCAGGTTCAAGAGGCGCAGCAGGTTGCTGGCGGCGCTGCGCGAACGGCCCACGGCCTGGGCAGCAGTCTCGTGGGTCAGGCCGAATTCCTTGATCAGGCGCTGCAGGCCTTGCGCCTCTTCCAGTGGATTGAGGTCCTCGCGCTGCATGTTCTCGATCAGGGCCATGGCCGCAGCTGCCTGGTCTGGCACGTCGCGCACCAGCACCGGCACGCTCTCCAGCCCGGCCAGTTTGGCCGCCCGGAAACGGCGCTCCCCGGCAATGATTTCGTACAGGGGGCGCAGGCTGCTGCCACCGGTCTCAGCGTCCGGGTTCTGTTGCTGGCGCTTGCGTGTTGCCTGCTCCGCGCTCAGGCGCCGCACCAAAATCGGCTGCATGATGCCCTGGGCCTTGATGCTCTCGGCCAACTCGTAGAGTGCGCCCTCGTCCATGTGGGTGCGCGGCTGGTACTGGCCCGCCACCAAGTCTTCCAGCACCAGAGTGCTGGGCAGGTCGGCAGCGGCAGGTGTGCCGTCCAGGTTGATGGCTTCCTTGACCTTGGGGCCCAGCAGGGCCTCCAGGCCCATGCCCAGGCCCTTGGGTTTTTTGGTGACCATATGGGTTCCTTCTTTTAATCGGTGGTGGGGTTCAGGCGCGCCAGCAGGGCACGACCCTCGGGCCAGTCGCCCAGGCCTGACTCGGCGTTGAGGTGGCCGCGAGCGCCATAGTCGATGAACTCGGAGCCCCAGGCGGCGGCAAAGCCTTGAGCCCGCTCCAGGCTGCAATACGGGTCGTTCTGGCTGCCCAGCAGCAGGCTTTTGAAGGGCAAGGGCTGCGCGGGAATGGGCAGCCAACTGTGCAAGGGCCCGCACAGTTCGGGCTGCTCCGAGTCGCCCGGCGCCACCAGCAAGGCACCTGCCACCAGGTGCGTGTGGCGCGAATGCGAGGCCCAGGCAGCAGTGAGCATGCAACCCAGGCTGTGGGCCACCAGCAGGCAGGGGCCGCCATGTGTGTCCGCATGGGCCAGCAGCACATCTTCCAGCCGGGCGATCCAGTCACCGCGCAGCGGGCATATCCAGTCGTGCTGCTCCACGCGCATATCGCCGTATAGCGCCTCCCAGCGGCTTTGCCAGTGCGCCGGGCCGGAGTTTTGCCAGCCGGGAAGAATCAGGATGGGAACAGTGGTCATGGCCTGTCGGGACGAGCTTGTATGCTATGAATTAAATAGCGATAGGGGTGGAGAGAGAGGCGCCCTGCCCTACATGCCCTGTACCCGGCCCACCATCTCCAGGGCAAAGGCAACAAAGGCCTGCGCCCCCTTGGACTGGAGGTCAAACACCACACCGGGCACGCCGTAACTGGGCGCCTCGGCCAGGCGCACATTGCGCGGAATGACGGTGTCAAACACCTTGTCGGCAAAGTGGGTCTTGAGCTGGTCGCTGACCTGTTGCTGCAGGGTGATGCGCGGGTCGAACATCACGCGCAACAGGCCAATGATTTGCAGGTCGTCATTGAGGTTGGCCTTGACCTGCTTGATGGTATTGACCAGATCGGTCAGGCCTTCAAGGGCAAAGTATTCGCACTGCATGGGCACGATCACGCCGTGCGCGCAGCACAGGCCGTTCAGGGTCAGCATGGAGAGCGAAGGCGGGCAGTCGATCAGCACAAAGTCGTACTCGGTCCGCACCGCGGCAATGGCCGCCTTGAGTCGCCGCTCGCGCCGCTCCACCTCCACCAGCTCCACCTCGGCCCCGGCCAATTCGCGGTTGGCGCCCAGCACGTCGTAGCCGCAACCGGCCGCCTGCAGTTTGTCGCTTTGCACCCGGGCCTCGGTGATGGAGGCCGACTCCAGCAGCACGTCGTACACCGAGAGCGCCAGTTTGCGCTTGTCCACGCCAGAGCCCATGGTGGCATTGCCCTGCGGATCCAGATCCACCATCAGCACGCGCTGCCCCACCTTGGCCAGACCGGCGGCCAGATTGACGGTGGTGGTGGTCTTGCCCACGCCGCCCTTTTGGTTGGCAATACAGAAAATCTTGGCCATGCGTTGTGTGTCCCCGGTGCTTGAAACGGTTGCTTGGGCGTTGGAATAGGCGTTGCCAGGGCTATCGCTCATTTGGCGAGCGCCAGCTTGATGCCAAAGCCGACCAGAAACACACCAGCCACTTTTTCCAGCACCCGGCTGATGGACGGGTTGGCGCGCACGCGCTCAGCCAGGAAATGCGCCAGCAGGGTGGCGATCAGCCCATAGAGAAAGGTCAGGCCCGCAATCGTCGCCGCCATAAAGCCATAGGTCACCAGGCCCTGCTGGCGCAGCGGGTCCACGAACAGCGGGAAGAAGGCCATGTAGAACAGGATGGCCTTGGGGTTGAGCAAGGTGATCATCAGGGCCTGGCGCAGGTAGTGGCGCGGCTTGATCTTCAGTATGGGCGCCGCACCCGGCTTGGCAAGCAGCATCTTGCCGCCCAGCCAGGCCAGGTAGATGGCACCCAGCCACTGCACCGCGGAAAAGGCATCCGGATAAGCCGCCAGCAGCGCCGCCACGCCGGCTACGGCCGACCACATCAGCAGCTGATCACCCAGAATGACACCCAGGGTGGCCGCCAGCCCACCCGCCATGCCACCCTTGCTGGTACTGGTGACCAGCGCCAGATTGCCGGGGCCCGGGATCAGCAAAAACACAATAACGGTAACGACAAAAGTGCCGTAGTCGGTGACGCCGAGCATGGGTGGGGTTCTTTCTGGGAAGGGCTTGAGTTTACGTTGGATTTTTGCGGCAGCGGTTTGGTGTTTGTGTGGGCACTTGCCTGGCTTGTCTGCGGAGGTGTTTTCTATCGCCCGCGGCCGGGGGACACGAACGGAGCAGCGTGCCCGGCCCACCTGATCCAGAACCAATGCAGGCCCAAGCTCGTTACTGGCTAGCCCTTCCGCCGCATCCACACGATGCAGCGCTCCGCCTCCAGCCCCGGCACCACCAGCTGTTCCACGTGAAACACTTCAACCTCTGAAGGCAGTGCAGCCATCTCGTCCGCCGGATGCTTGCCCTTCATGCCCATCCAGATGCCCTTCTCTGCCAAGGCATTGCCGGACCAGTTAACGAAGTCCACCAAGGACGCAAAGGCGCGCGAACTCACCACCTCGTAGCGCCCGGTCAGGTTCTCCACACGGGCATGGATGCCGCGCAAATTCGGCAGCTTCAGCGACACCGCCACCTGCTGGACAAAGGCGGCCTTCTTGGCCACCGTATCCACGCAGTGCACAGTGAGCTCAGGGCAGCAGATGGCGACCACAACACCGGGCAGGCCGGCCCCGGAGCCCACATCCAGTAGGCGCACCGGCGCATCGACGGCCAAGGTGCCGCTGTCGCGCAGACTGGCCAGGTGGCGTCGCAGGGGCAGCGCCACCGCCAGGCTGTCAAGCAGGTGATGGGTGAGCATCTCAGCCGGGTCGCGCACGGCGGTCAGGTTATAGACTTTGGTCCACTTCTGGATCAGGTCCAGGTAGTCCAGCAACAGGGTCAATTGTTCGTCCGTCAGCGCCTGGCCCAGCGTCCCGGCGCCCTCGCGCAAATCCGTTGCATGGGCGCGCGTCATCCGGCCAGTTCCGTAGAAGTCGCTGTGGCACCCGGAGCGCTGGCAGTTGCTTCAGCGTCCGCCCCCTGCCCCGCCTTGTCGGCAAAGCCACGGAAATTGCCGCGCTTCAAATGGATCAGCAACAAGGAGATGGTGGCCGGGGTGATGCCCGACAGGCGCGAGGCCAGGCCCAGGGTCTCGGGGCGGTACTTGTTCAGGCGCTGGCGCGCCTCGATGCTGAGCGCCGCGACCTGCAGGTAGTCCAGCTCAAGCGGCAGGCGCAGGTTTTCATAAAAAGCGGCACGCTCCACCTCGCCCTTTTGCCGCTCGATATAGCCGGAGTACTTGGCAGCAATTTCCACCTGCTCGATCACCGACGCGCCAAATACATCTTCTGCGCTTACCGGCAACGCGGCATTCGCAAAGCGCCCGCCGTCCAGTGACATCAGCGCCGCGTAATTCACATCCGGTCTGCGCAACAGGTCGGCCAGGTTGTATTCGTGCTCCATGGCTTTGCCCAGCACCCGCTCAGCCTCGGCCTGCGGCAGGTTGCGCGGATTCACCCAGATGCTGCGCAACCGCTCTGTTTCACGTGAAACAGCGTCACGCTTGCGGCAAAACGCCGTCCAACGGGCGTCGTCCACCAAGCCCAACTGCCGCCCGACCTCGGTCAGGCGGGCATCGGCATTGTCTTCACGCAGCTGCAGGCGGAACTCGGCCCGGCTGGTGAACATGCGGTAGGGCTCGGTCACACCTTTGGTAATGAGGTCGTCCACGAGCACGCCCAGGTAGGCCTGGTCGCGCCCGGGCAGCCAACTCTCGCCACCAAAGCTGATGGCACCCGCCGCACTGGCGGCATCATTGCCACCGCCCTGGGCGCGCGCCTGCAAGGCCGCATTGACTCCGGCGAACAGGCCTTGGGCTGCAGCCTCCTCGTAGCCAGTGGTGCCATTGATCTGGCCGGCAAAAAACAGCCCGGCAATCTGGCGCGTCTCAAAGCTGCTCTTCAGCGCGCGCGGGTCAAAGTAGTCGTACTCGATGGCGTAGCCCGGGCGCAGGATGTGGGCATTCTCCAGCCCGGCCATGCTGCGCACCAGCTGCAGCTGGATGTCAAACGGCAGGCTGGTGGAAATGCCGTTGGGGTAGTACTCGTGGGTGGTCAGGCCTTCGGGCTCCAGAAAGATCTGGTGGCTGTCCTTGTCGGCAAAGCGGTTCACCTTGTCTTCCACGCTGGGGCAGTAGCGCGGCCCCACCCCTTCAATCTTGCCCATGAACATGGGGCTGCGGTCAAAACCGCTGCGGATGATGTCGTGGGTGCGAGCGTTGGTGTGGGTGATCCAGCAAGGCACTTGCTGGGGATGCATCTGCACGGTTCCCATGAAGCTGAACACCGGCATCAGAGGCGCCATGCCGCCGGGCATGCCGTCGCCGGGTTGCGCTTCACATTGGGAAAAATCGATGCTGCGCCCGTCAATGCGCGGCGGCGTGCCGGTCTTCAGGCGCCCCTGCGGCAGTTGCAATTCCTTCAGGCGCGCGCTCAAAGAAACGGCGGGCGGGTCGCCCGCGCGTCCGGCGGCGTAGTTGTTGAGCCCCACGTGGATCTTGCCATCCAGAAAAGTACCGGCCGTCAGCACCACGGTACGGGCACGGAACTGGATGCCCACTTGCGTCACCGCGCCCACCACCCGCTCGCCCTCCACCAGCAGATCGTCCACTGCCTGCTGGAACAACCACAGGTTGGGCTGGTTCTCCAGTACCCGGCGGATAGCGGCCTTGTACAGCACGCGGTCGGCCTGGGCGCGGGTAGCACGCACGGCCGGGCCCTTGCTGGAATTGAGGATGCGGAACTGGATGCCCGCCTCGTCCGTGGCCAGCGCCATGGCGCCGCCCAGGGCGTCCACTTCCTTGACCAGGTGGCCCTTGCCGATGCCGCCAATCGAGGGGTTGCAGCTCATCTGCCCCAGGGTCTCGATGTTGTGGGTCAGCAGCAAGGTCTTGCAGCCCATGCGGGCAGCGGCCAGTGCGGCCTCGCTGCCGGCATGGCCGCCGCCTACGACGATCACATCGAAAAATTCGGGGTACAGCATGGTGGGTCCAATGGGGGCGCCAAGCCGCCGTGGGCGGGCGCAAAAAGGGTGCGGGGAGAGGGCCTGATTCTACCGGCTGCTGCAAAACCGGGCAGACTCAGGCAGCGACCGGCAGAAGGCGCACCAGGCCACGGCGCTGCATGCGATAGTGCGCAGGCTATGCGCCAAGACCCTCTCTCTTCTTTCGACACCTTCGACTACCTTATCGTCGGCGCCGGCTCGGCCGGTTGCGTGCTGGCGGCACGTCTCAGCGAGGACCCGCAGGTCCGCGTAGCCCTGCTGGAGGCAGGCCCAGCCGACCGCAATGTGCTGATCCATTGCCCACTGGGCATCGCGGGCCTGGCCCTGACCGGCCTGGCCAACTGGCAGTTCAACACCGTGGCACAGGCCGGACTGAATGGCCGCACAGGCTACCAGCCGCGTGGCAAGGTGCTGGGCGGCTCGAGCTCCCTGAACGCCATGATTTACGTCCGTGGCCAGCGCCAGGACTACGACCACTGGGCCGAACAGGGCAACCCCGGCTGGACGTATGACGAGGTGCTGCCCTTCTTTCTGCGCGCCGAGGACAACGCACGCGGCCCCAGTGCCTGCCATGGCGTGGGCGGACCGCTGCATGTGATGGACCTGACCAGTCCCAACCCGCTGGTAGCGCGCTTTGTGGAGGCCGGTCGGCAGGCCGGTTACCCGGTCAACCCGGACTTCAATGGCGCCAGCCAGGAGGGCGTGGGCCCTTACCAGGTGACGCAAAAGAACGGCGAACGCTGTAGCGCCGCTCGCGCCTACCTCACACCCCACCTGGCACGGGCCAACCTGCAGGTGTTCACAGGTGCGCACACCTGCCGGGTACTGACCGAGCAGCGCCGCGCCGTGGGCGTCGAGTTCCTGCAGCAAGGCCAAACCCGGCAACTGCGTGCCAGGCGCGAGGTGCTGCTGTGTGCCGGGGCCCTGCAGTCGCCGCAGCTGCTGATGCTCTCGGGCATAGGGCCTGCAGCCCACCTGCAGGCGCACGGCATAGCCACGGTGCACCACCTTCCCGGCGTGGGCCAGCACCTGCACGACCACCTGGACGTGGTGCAGGTGCTGGACGCGCCACTTGCCACCGAATCGATCGGCATTTCGCCCGGCGGCGTGCGCGCAGTCCTGCAGGCCCTATTTGAGTGGCGGCGAAAGCGCACCGGCCTGCTGACCAGCAACGCGGGCGAGGCCGGTGGCTTTATCAAGAGCGCGGCCTCCGAGGCCACACCCGACCTGCAGCTGCACTTTGTGGTGGCCAAGCTGGTCAACCATGCCCGCTCGCTGGTGCTGGGCCACGGCCTGTCCTGCCACGTCTGCCTGCTGCGCCCCGCAAGCCGGGGCAGCGTGCAGCTGGCCAGCAGCAATCCCATGGCCGCGCCGCTGATAGACCCCCAATTTTTGAGCCACTCGGACGACCTGCGCCGCCTGGTGCTGGGCTTCCGGCAGATGCGCGTTTTGTTGCAGCAACCCGCCCTGGCCCGCCTGGGTGGCCAGGAATCGGCCCGTTCGGCCGCAGCCCACAGCGACGCCGAAATAGAAGAATTCATCCGCAACTTTGGCGACACCATCTACCATCCTGTGGGGACCTGCCGCATGGGGCCCGGTGCCATGGACGTGGTCGATGCGCGTTTGCGGGTGCATGGCATGCAGGGCCTGCGCGTGGTAGACGCCTCCATCATGCCGCGCATTGTGAGTGGCAACACCAATGCACCCACCATCATGGTGGCCGAGAAGGCCGCTGACATGATCCAGGCGGATGCGCTCCTTGCCGATGGCGGTTAGCATCGCGAGCGGGCTGCGGCAACCGCTTTGCAAGCGTTCCGCAAAGCCCCCCTTGTTCACACGATCCACAGGACCAACACCATGAAACTCTACTATTCAGCGGGCGCCTGCTCGCTCTCGCCCCATATCGTCTTGGAAGAATCCGGCCTGCTCTACCAGGCCCTGTCGGCACCGACCAAAACCCACAAGCTCGACGACGGCACCGACTACTACACCATCAACCCGCTGGGCTATGTGCCCCTGCTGGAGCTCAACGACGGGCGCCGCTTGCACGAAGGCCCAGCCATCATTCAGTACCTTGCCGACCAGGTGCCAGGCAAAAGCCTGGCCCCCGCGAATGGCACGTTCGAGCGCTACAAGCTGCAGGAATGGCTGACCTTTATCGGCACCGAGCTGCACAAGGGTTTTTCTCCCCTGTTCAACCCCGCCACGCCGGCCGAGTACAAGCCCGGCTGCCTGGAGCGCCTGAGCAGTCGGCTGCAGTGGGTGGAAGGCGAGCTGGCGGGCAAGCAGTACCTGATGGGCGACAGCTTTACCGTGGCCGATGCCTACCTGTTCACCGTGACCAACTGGGCACCCTATGTGGCACTGGACATTTCGGGCTTGCCCAACTTGCTGGCCTACCGCGCCCGCGTGGCCGCACGACCGGCGGTGATCGCGGCGATGAAGGCTGAAGGGCTGATCAAGTAAGTACTTGCTCGCACGGAAAACAAGTCAGCACGAGGGTACGTCTTGCCCTCCGTGTGCGAGCAGGGCACGTTGGCGCCAGCCCAGCGCCGCACCGGCCCACAGGGCCAGGGCCGAAAAGACCAGCCCACGCTCCAGGCCCCCCGCTCCATCGGCAATCCAGCCGACCACCGTGGGGCCCACAATCTGCCCGGCGGCAAACACCGTGGTGAAGGCGCTGATGCCCGCAGCCCAGGCGGTATGCGGCAGGTTGTGGCGCACCAGTGCCGTGGTGGACGCCACCACCGACAAAAACACCCCGCCAAACAACAGACCCGACAGCAGCACCAGCGGCCAGGCCTGGGTGAGCGCTGGCAGCAGGGTGGCCACGCCCAGCAGGGCGTTGAGCAGGGCCAGCGGCCGCCCATCCTGGTAGCGGTCCAACAGGCCCGCCCAGATGCGCGAAGACGCCATCACCGCCAGTCCCAGCAGGGCATAGAACACCGTGACCTCGGTGGCGGTGCGGCCCTGGCTGCGCAACAGCGCCACGACAAAGGTCATGTAGCCGATATAGCCCACCCCAAACAGGGTGTAGCCGGCCAGACCAAAGCCAAACTGGCGCCAGTGAAAACGCCGCTCGGTTTGCCCGGCCACCGGCGCGGGTGCGGCCCACGCCGCCATCACGCGGGCGGGCCACAGCAGCACCAGGCTGAACAACAGGCACAGGGCGCCCAGGCCCCACCAGGCCCAGCGCCAGCTGTGCGCAATGGCCTGCGCGGCCTCCAGCGCCCAAGGCACCAGCACCGCCGACAACACAATGCCCAAGCCGGTGCCGCCGTAGTAGAGGCCCAACAGCAGGCCGCTGCGCTGCGGGTCGCGTGCGCCCAACCTGGCCGCCAGCAGGCCACCGGCCACAAACACCAGGGCGCTGGCGGCACCGGCCAGCAGGCGCTGCAGCAGCAGCCCTTCGGTCTGCGTGACAAAGCCGCTGCCCACCATGAACACGCTGGCCAACAGGGAGCCGCCCACCAGCAACAGGGAAGGGCCCAAACGCCGCATCAGCCAGGGGCAGGCCAGCGCGCCGACAAAATAGCCCATGGCATTGGCCGTGTTCATGGCCCCGGCCAGTGCGTACGACCAGCCCAGGTCGGCGCGCATGGCGGGCAGCAGCAGGCCATAGGCAAAGCGGGTAATGCCCAAGGAGACTGCCGCGCCCAGAGCAATGGCCAATGCCAGGGCGGTGAGCTGGCGCAGCGAGGGTTGTATGGGAACCGGTGGGCTCTGCATGCTCAGGGCTTCCAGCGCTTGAGCAGCAGCGCATTGGCCATCACGCTGACCGAGCTCAGGGCCATGGCGGCACCCGCAAACACCGGGTTCAAAAAGCCCAGCGCAGCCAGCGGAATACCGGCCACGTTGTAGGCAAAGGCCCAGAACAGGTTTTGCCTGATCTTGCGCACCGTGCGCGCCGAGATGTCCAGGGCCGCGGCCACCAGCAGCGGGTCACCGCGCATCAGCGTCATGCCCGCGGCGTGCATGGCCACATCGGTGCCGCCGCCCTCCGGGTTGGCCATGGCCATGCCCACATCAGCCGCCGCCAGGGCGGGCGCGTCGTTGACACCATCGCCCACCATCAGCACGGTGTGACCGCCCTCTTTCATCAGCAGCACCTGGGCCGCCTTGTCGCCCGGCAGCACCTCGGCCATGACTTCCCCGTCTTCGGGCCGCAGGCCCAGCTGGCGCGCCATGGCCTCGGCCGCGCCCCGGTTGTCGCCGGAGAGCATCAAGAGGCGCAGGCCGCGCGAGCGCAGGGCCGCCAGCGCCTGCACAGCTCCCGGCTTGGGCTGGTCGGCAAAGGCCAGCAAGGCGCGCAACTCAACCTGCACACTTCCCTGCTGCGCGTCCAGTGGGCCTTCAATCGGCACCCGCTCGGCCAGCGCCGACACGGTGCAACCCTGGGCCTGCCATGCTGCGGCCTGCGGAGCCAGCACCTGTAGGTCCACGTGCAAGGCCTCCATCCAGCGCAGGCTGCCCAGCACCATCTGGCGACCATCCACCGTGCCCTGCAGGCCGCGCCCGGGCACGGCGCGGATGTCGGCCACTGCCAGCAAGGTCTGGCCTTTGCGCTGGGACGCCGCCAGCACAGCCCGGGCCAGCGCATGTTCGGAGCCACTTTGCAGGCTGGCCGCCAGCTGCAGCGCACTGTCCGCTTCCTGGCCGGGCACGCACGCCAGCGCGGTGAGCTGCGGTTTGCCCACGGTCAGCGTGCCGGTCTTGTCCCACACCACAGTGTCCACCTGGTGCGCCCGCTCCAGCGCCTCGGCATCCTTGATCAAAA